>JAOPWW010000430.1 GCA_025965495.1 Frankiales bacterium | reverse complement strand
GGCTCCGGCATCGTCTACACGCTCACCGTCGCCGGGGCCGACGACGTCGCCGCGTTCCTGCGCAGCCGCGGGCTCGCCGCCCAGGCCTACTCCGGCCGCACCGACGACGCCGAGCGCCGTCAGGCCGAGGAGGACCTGCTCGGCAACCGGGTCAAGGCCCTGGTCGCCACGAGCGCCCTGGGCATGGGCTTCGACAAGCCGGACCTCGGCTTCGTGGTCCACCTCGGCGCGCCCGCCTCTCCCATCGCCTACTACCAGCAGGTCGGGCGTGCCGGGCGCGGCGTCGACCGGGCCGAGGTCGTGCTGCTGCCCGGCGCCGACGACGAGGCCGTGTGGCGCTACTTCGCCTCCCTCGGCTTCCCGCCCGAGGAGCAGGTCCGGCAGGTGCTCGCGACCCTGCAGCCGGACCGGCCGATGTCGACCGCCGCGCTCGAGGCCCACGTCGACCTCCGCCGCACCCGGCTCGAGACGATGCTCAAGGTCCTCGACGTCGACGGCGCGGTGCACCGGGTGCAGGGCGGCTGGCTCTCGACCGGGCAGGACTGGGCCTACGACGCCGACCGGTACGCCAAGGTCGCGGCCGACCGGGCCGCCGAGCAGCAGGCCATGCGCGACTACGCCACCACCGACGGCTGCCGCATGGAGTACCTGCGCCACCAGCTCGACGACCCCGAGGCCGCTCCGTGCAGCCGCTGCGACACCTGCACCGGCCAGTTCCGCAGCACGGAGGTGTCCGAGGAGTCCCTCGCCGCCGCGCAGGCCGCCCTGGGGCGCCCCGGCGTCGAGGTGGAGCCGCGGCGGATGTGGCCGACCGGGCTCCCCACCGTCAAGGGGAAGATCAAGCCGGAGCTGCAGGCCGAGAGCGGGCGGGCGCTCGGGCGGCTGTCCGACATCGGGTGGGGCGGCCGGCTGCGGACCGTCTTCTCCTCCCCCGACGCCGAGGTCGACGACGCCGTCGTCCAGGCCGTCGTCAAGGTCCTGGCCGGCTGGGGGTGGGAGCAGCGGCCCGCCGGCGTCGTCGTCGTGCCGTCCCGCAGTCGCCCGCTGCTGGTCCGCAGCCTCGCGCAGCGGCTCTCCCAGCTCGGCCGGATCCCGCTGCTCGGCGAGCTCGAGCGGGTGCGCGACGAGCCGCCGGGGACCGGCCGCAGCAACAGCGCGCAGCGCCTGACGGCCGTCCACGGCGCGTTCGCCGTCCCGGCGGGGCTGACCCTGGACGGCGGCCCGGTGCTGCTGGTGGACGACCGCACCGACACCGGCTGGACCCTGACCGAGTGCGCGCGGGTCCTGCGCGAGGCCGGTGCGGGGCCGGTCCTGCCGCTGGTGCTGGCGGTCGACGCGTAGCCGGTCCGTGTCCGATCCGCTGCCGGACCGTTGCGGCGCGGCTCGCTCCCAGGACCAGCGACGGCGGGACACTCGGCACGTGAAGCGCCTCGCCGTACCCGTCCTGCTCGCCGCCGCCCTGCTGTCCGCCTGCACCGACGACCCCGCCACCCGGCCCTCCGCGGCCGGCGGCAGCCCGACCGGCCTGCCCGACGTCGCCACCTCCGCGCCCTCCGAGACGCCCACGCCCGCCGGCCCCGCACCGACCGCGCCCGCCTCCCCCTCGGTCGCGTTCCGGGCGGACACCTCCCCCGACACCGCGCGGGAGTCCGGCGCGCCGCAGACCGTCACGGCGGTCCGGGCTGCGCGACAGCGCGGCTACGACCGCGTCGTGCTCGAGCTGCACGGGAAGGCGGCCGGCGCGCCGGGCTGGCGCGTGCAGTACGTCGACCGGCCGACCTCCGACGGGTCGGGCGACCCGGTCCAGGTCGCCGGCAGCGCGTTCCTGCAGGTCGTCGTCACCGGGGTCGGCTACCCCTTCGACACCGGGCAGACCGAGGCGACGCAGGACCTCACGCCGAAGGACACGGCCCTGGTGCGGGAGGTCGACCTGCAGGCGACGTTCGAGGGGCAGTTCACCGCCTACGTCGGGCTGGCCCGCAAGGCGCCGTTCCGGGTCACCCGCCTCGCCGACCCCGCCCGCGTGGTGATCGACGTCCGGACGAGCTGAGCAGGAGTCCGGGCCGGGGCGTCGAACTGAGCGGGGAAGCCCCTCTGGAGGAAGGCACCCCGTGCCCCGTCTGACCCGCTCCCGCGTCGCCGTCGTCCTGGCCGTCCTGGCCCTCGCCGGCCCCGCCGCCGCTGCCGCGACCGCCGGCAGCCCCGACGACGCGCCCTCCTACCGGGTCTACCCGGTCGCGACGACGGACGGCGAGCCCGGGCTCGGCTACGACGTCCCCCACAGAGCGGCCGTATACGGCGCGGGGACGACGAACCTGCGGCTGACGTGGGACGCCGCCGGCCGGATGACCTCGGCCGGCGCCAGCGCCCCGACCTCGGTGACGACGCTGGACGCGATCACCTTCACCGACCAGGCGACGTCGCGCACCTACGTCTCGCAGCTGGTCGGCGCCTGCAGCCTCATGGCGTACTCCGACGACGCCGGCAGGACCTGGAGCCCGAGCGAGGGCTGCGGCCCGGGCGCCCTGCTCGACCACCAGACGGTCGGCGCCGGGCCCTACGCCGCGCCGCTGGAGGGGGTGAACCCGCTGACCGACCGGGCCGTCTACTACTGCGCCCAGAACGGCTTCAACGGCGCCTGCGCCCGCAGCGACGACGGCGGCCGCACCTTCGGCCCGGCCGTCGACGCCTACAACACCCCCGCGCAGGGCCTGCCCTACGGCGGCGCCTGCTCGGCCATCCACGGCCACGTCCGGGTCGCGCCCGACGGCACGGTGTACCTGCCGAACAAGGGCTGCGGCGGCACGCCCACCCCGAACAACCTCACCAACAGCGAGTTCTTCGGCGGGCAGCCGGCGCTGGTCGTGAGCGAGGACGACGGCCTGACCTGGTCGGTCCGCCCCGTGCCCGGCGCCCACGACCCCGACGAGAGCGACCCGTCGGTCGACACCGACCGCGGCGGCCGGACGTGGTTCGGCTTCGAGGACGGCACGAACCCCAGCGAGACGGTCTACGGCACCACCAGCGCCGCCAAGATCGCGTACACCGACGACCACGGCAAGACCTTCAGCAAGCCCTACGACGTCAGCAGCGGGCTCGGCCTCAAGAACGTCCAGTTCCCGGAGGTCGTCGCCGGCGGCAAGGGCCGGGCGGCGTTCGCGTTCCTGGGGACCAAGGGCGTCGGCGACGACCAGCACGACGGCTTCGTCGGCGAGTGGCACCTGTACGTCGCGACGACGACGAACGGCGGGAAGAGCTGGACCACCGTGGACGCCACCCCGAGCGACCCGGTGCAGCGCGGCTGCATCTCCCTGCAGGGCACCAGCAACAAGACGGTGCTCGACGACGCGATCTGCAGCCAGCGCAACCTGCTCGACTTCAACGACATCACCGTGGACGAGGCCGGGCGCGTCCTGGTGGCCTACACCGACGGCTGCACCGGCGCCTGCACCACGAACCCTGCGAGCGGCTCGAAGGGCGCGGCCGGACGAGTCCTGCGACAGGTCGACGGGCCCGTCCTGTTCAGCCCGCAGGAGCTCAGGGACAGGGTGAAGGGCGCTGCCGTCGGGGCCCGCCGCTAGCCCGGCTGCTCGGCGCTGCAGCGGTAGGACGTGCGGCCCCCGACCTGCTCTTGCAGGACGGGGGCGCCGCAGCCGCGGCAGGCCGCCCGCTTGTAGACCCACCGCTCGTCCGGGGCGTCCGGGTCGCTGACCACCTGCCCGGCGTCGCGCCCCAGCGCGAACAGCTCACGCGTGCGCCGCCACAGGCGGCGCGCGGCGTCGTCGTCGACGCGTCCGGTCGGGGACAGCCGCTCGAGGTAGAGCAGCTCGGCCCGCCAGGCGTTCCCGACGCCGGACCACACCGCCTGGTCGAGCAGCGCGGCCCCGACCGGCAGCCGGGACGCGACCAGCCGGCGGACCGCCTCGTCCTCGTCGGCGTCGTCGCGCAGCGGGTCGGGCCCGAGCCGCGCGAACAGCGCGTGGACGCAGGCGTCGTCGAGCACCTCGCAGGTCGTGGGCGCGACGAGGTCGAACGCGACCGGGCCGGCCAGGCGCAGGCGCACGCCCTTCTTCGGCGGCACG
>JAOPWW010000385.1 GCA_025965495.1 Frankiales bacterium | reverse complement strand
CGGGTCGGGATCGTCGGGACGTCGTCGGCCCTCGCCGCGCTGGCGGCCGACGCCTGCCGCGCCGTCGAGCTGACCGTCCCGGAGCTGCCCGCGCTGGTCCAGGCCGACCTGACCGACCTGGTCGGGACGTCCGAGACCCAGAACCCGGTCGACCTGGGGCCGGTCAGCGCGCCGGGGCGGCTCGAGGCGGCGCTGCGCCTGGTCGCGGCGTCGGGGGAGGTGGACGCGCTGCTCGTGCTCGTCACGCCGCACCCCGACGTCGCCTCGCTGGCCGCCGCGGTGCTCTCGGTCGCCCGCGACGTCGACCTGCCCGTGCTCGCCAGCTACCTCGGCCACGACGGCGTCCCGCCCGCCCTGTCCGTGCCCGACGAGGGCGGGACCCCGGGAGCCGGCTCGGTGCCGAGCTACGCCTCCCCGGAGTCGGCCGCGCTCGCGCTGGCCCGGGCCTGCTCCCACGCCGAGTGGCGGGCCCGGCCGCAGGGCGTCGTCCCCGTGCTGGACCGGGTCGACCTCGCGCCCACGGTCCGGGTGGTCGCCGAGGCCGCCCACGACGGCGCCTGGCTGCCGGACGGGCTCGCCGCGGAGGTGCTGTCCGGCGTCGGGCTCTCGGTCTGGCCGGGCGCCCGCGTGCAGGGCCTGGCGGCGGCGCAGGTCGCGGCCGAGGGCCTGGGCTGGCCGGTCGCGGTCAAGAGCAGCGACGACCGGTGGCGCGGCCGGGTCGACGTCGGGGCGGTCCGGCTCGGGCTCGGCTCCCCGGAGGCCCTCGCCGCCGCGGTGGAGGCGGTCGAGGAGCTGACCGGCACCGGCGAGCTGATCGTCCAGCCGATGGCGCCGTCGGGGGTGTCGGTCGTGGTCCGGCTGGTCCAGGACGCCGCGGTCGGGCCGCTGCTGTCCCTGCGGCTCGGCGGCGTCGTCGCCGACCTCCTGGCCGACCCCCTGACCCGCACCCTCCCGCTCACCGACGTCGACGCGCGCGACCTCGTGCACGGGCTGCGCGGGTCGGCGCTGCTGACCGGGGTGCGCGGCGGGCCGGTCGCCGACGTCGACGCCCTCACCGACCTGCTCCTGCGGGTCGCCCGGCTCGGGGAGGACGTGCCGGAGGTGGCGGAGGTGCTGCTGGACCCCGTGCTGGTGGGGGCCTCGGGCATCACCCTGCTGCACGCCGGGGTGCGGCTGCTGCCCCCCGAGGCCGACCCCGAGGCGGGGCCGCGGCGGCTCACCGGCAGGGGCGCGGCGTACCTGCGCTGAACAGGTTGACGGAGCAGGGCTCCTGAGTAGCGTCCGCCTCGCGTCCCGACCGGGACGTACCAGGACCTCCGCGACCTCCTGCGGAGCGCTCCGGAAGTGGTCGGGCCGTCCAGACGCCTGCGTCCCCCTGCTGCGCCGCCCGACGCACGCCTGACCCTCGCTGCTGCGCGCTGCCCTCCGCCGTGCCCCACGGACGTCGCGGGGGCGCAGCACGGCCCGGGGGGGCACATGATCCACGTACTCCGCACCAGAAGACCGACCCTGCAGCACCGCGGCAGGCGGGTGGTCGCCGCGCTCGGCGCCGGCGCCCTCGTCGTCGCGCTCGGGACACCCGCGCTCGCCACGACACCCGGCGTCGCGCCGTCGACCGTGACCGCCTCCATCCTGCCGGGCGGCTCGTTCAACGTCGGCAAGACCGTGACGACGCCCGAGATCCCGCCGCGGCCCGACGTCGTCCTGCTCGCGGACACGACCGGGAGCATGGGGGCCGCGCTCGCCAACGTGCAGACCCAGCTGACCGACATCACGAACGCCGTGACCTCGGCGCAGCCCGGCGCGGAGTTCGCCGTCGCGTCCTACAAGGACGAGACCGACGGGGCAGGGCTGTTCAGCGTCAACGCGCCCCTCACGGGCGTGATCGCTGACGTCCAGACGGGCGCGAACTCGCTGTCTGCGAGCGGTGGCGGTGACCTCCACGAGGGCCAGCTCAACGCCCTGAACCAGGTCGCCACCGGCGCCATCGCCTTCCGGCCCGGCTCGACCCGGATCGTCGTCTGGTTCGGGGACGCTTCGGGCCACGACCCGAGCAACGGTGTGACGGAGTCCGCGGCCACCAGCGCCCTGCAGGCGGCCGGGATCCGCGTGATCGCCATCAACGTGGAGACGGGCAGCGGGGACGGGCTCGACGTGAGCGGTCAGGCGTCCCGCATCACCTCGGCGACCGGCGGCACGTTCCAGAACGCCACCTCCTCCGCCGACCTGTCGAACCAGATCGTGGCCGGGCTGACCAACCTGCCGACCACGGTGACCTGGCAGCTCGTCGACTGCGCGCCCCTGCTGAACGTCTCGGAGGACGTGCTGTCGAGGACCGTGACCAGCGGGAGCGACGCCACGTTCACCGAGACCGTCAGCGCTCCGCTCGACGCGCCGCAGGGTGGCACCCTCACCTGCACGGTGCAGTTCCTCGTCAACGGCCTGGACGCCGGGCCGGCCTTCACCGAGACCATCACGGTCCACGTCCAGGACGTCACGCCGCCGGTGGTCGTCGTGGACGACAAGACCGTCGAGGCGACCAGCCCCGCGGGAGCGGTCATCACCTACCCGGCGACCGCCGTCGACAACGTCGACGGGACCCTGACCCCGACCTGCACGCCACCGTCGGGCTCGACGTTCGCCCCGGGGGCGACGACGGTCACCTGCACGGCCAAGGACGCCGCCGGCCTGACCGGCTCCGACACGGCGGTCATGCGCGTCGTGGACACGACTCCTCCGACGGGCTCCTGCCCGCCGGGGCCGAACCCGGACGGCGTCGTGCCGGCCTCGGGCAACCCGGACGGCTTCTACCGGCTCCTGGCCCATGATGCCGTCGACAGCTCGCCCGACCTCTACGTCGTCGACGCTGCCGCGCCGACCGTGCGCTTCGGCCCCTACGTCAGCGGCACGACGATCAAGCTGACGCAGGCCACCGGTGCGACGCAGAGCGCCAAGCCCGGTACCGGCGCGGTGAACTGGAAGATCACGCTCAAGGGCGACGCCCAGCTCGTCGCCGTCGACGACGCCGGCAACCGCGCCACGGTCGCCACCTGCCTGGTGCCGCGCCCGCCCAAGTAGTCCGGGTCCGGTGGTGTCCGGTCTGCAGCGAGGGGGGCCGACCGGGCACCACCCTGCGCGCCTAGGCTGGCGCGGTGGGGCTGACGGACTCGTGAGGCTGACCGACTTCTGGGCGCGGATGGAGCGCCGCTTCGGCGCCGCCTACGCCGCGTCCTACGCGCGCGACATGGTCCTGTCCGAGCTCGGGGGGCGCACGATCCACGAGGCGCTCGAGGACGGCGACGACGCCATGGCGGTCTGGCGCGCGGTCTGCGCGGCCACCGAGGTGGAGGCCTCCGACCGCTGACACCGGCGTGTCGCGAGACTCGAACAGGTGTTCGGTCTAGCGTCTGCGTGGTCCGGGTGTCCCCAGGTCGCGTCGTCCGCCTCGTTCTTGTCGGACCCCGCTCCTAGCGTCACCGCCGATCGGACCGCAGCGCAGGTCTCGAAGGCCTGCAGGACCTCATGGAGACGCAATGGCAGCCGGAGCACCGGACCGCGAGAAGGCCCTCGAGATGGCCCTCGCCCAGATCGTCAAGAACTTCGGCAAGGGCTCGGTCATGCGCCTCGGCGACGAGGTCCGCGCACCGATCAGCGTCATCCCCACCGGGTCGATCGCCCTCGACGTCGCGCTCGGCATCGGCGGCCTGCCCCGCGGCCGCGTCGTCGAGATCTACGGCCCGGAGTCCTCGGGAAAGACGACGGTCGCGCTCCACGCGGTCGCCAACGCCCAGGCCGCCGGCGGGATCGCGGCGTTCATCGACGCCGAGCACGCCCTCGACCCCGACTACGCCAAGAAGCTCGGCGTCGACACCGACGCGCTGCTGGTCTCCCAGCCCGACACGGGGGAGCAGGCGCTCGAGATCGCCGACATGCTGGTCCGCTCCGGCGCCCTCGACATCATCGTCATCGACTCCGTGGCGGCCCTGGTGCCCCGCGCCGAGATCGAGGGCGAGATGGGCGACAGCCACGTCGGCCTGCAGGCCCGCCTCATGAGCCAGGCGCTGCGCAAGATGACCGGCGCGCTGTCCGGCACCGGCACCACGGCGATCTTCATCAACCAGCTCCGCGAGAAGATCGGCGTCATGTTCGGTTCGCCGGAGACGACGACCGGTGGCAAGGCGCTCAAGTTCTACGCGTCCGTCCGCATCGACGTCCGCCGGATCGAGACGCTCAAGGACGGCACCGACGCGGTCGGCAACCGGACCCGCGCCAAGATCGTCAAGAACAAGATGGCTCCGCCCTTCAAGCAGGCCGAGTTCGACATCATCTACGGCGTCGGCATCAGCCGCGAGGGCTCCCTGGTCGACATGGGCGTCGAGCACGGCTTCGTGCGCAAGTCCGG
>JAOPWW010000382.1 GCA_025965495.1 Frankiales bacterium | reverse complement strand
GGACCCCGGCGGCGTCGAGGCGGGCGGCGGCGGGGCCGTCGGGCAGGACGACCAGGACGTCGTGACCGGCTCCGGCGTGCGCGACCGCGAGGTCGACGGCGTGGTCGACCGGGCCGCCCGTGCTCTGGGTCAGCAGCTGCACGAGCCTCACGCCGCCGTCCGCCGTCGCGCCTCGAGGGCGAGCCCGGCGGCGCTGAGCAGCCACACGGGCAGGTAGTACTGCTCGGTGAGGAACAGGGCGGCCGTGCAGGCGGCGAGCAGGGCGCCCTGCACGCCGAGGGCGAGGAACGCCTCGTCGCCGTCCTCGGCGCGCCGGGCCCCGCGGGCACCCGCGGCGAGCAGGGCCAGGAAGGCCACGAGCGCGGGCAGGCCGAGCTCGGCGGCGACCTCGAGGTACATCTCGTGGGCGACGACGTCGGTCGCGTCGTCGACGGAGGTCTGCGAGGCGTACTCCGGGTAGTGCGCGCGGAAGCCGGCGGGCCCGAGGCCGAGCAGCGGCGCATCGGCGGTCATCCGCAGGGCCGCTCCCCAGCGCAGCGCGCGGGTGTCGACGTTGCGGCTGGCGACGTAGCTCTTCTGGTGGAGCGCGGTGGCGACGACCGAGGGGGCGCCGACGGCGAGCGCGGCCACGGCGACCGCGAGGACGGCCAGCCCGGCGACGACGGCGCGGACCGGCACGAGCCGGCGCAGGACGGCCCAGCCCAGGACGACGACGAGGGCGACGGACGCCCCGCGCGAGAGGGTCCCGGCGATGCCCGCGGCCAGCACGAGGGCGGCCAGCAGCCAGCAGCGCCGGGCCGCCCGGGCCTGCCCGGCGGCGAGCGCGACGGCGAGCGGCAGGGCGGCGACGAAGAAGAAGGCGAGGTCGTTGGGGTCGTCCAGCGGGCCGCCGGCCCGGGCGGCCGCTCCGCTGACCAGGGAGGACAGCGCGAAGACCGCAGCGACACCGGTCGCCAGCACGAAGGTCGCGCTGACGCGGCGGAGCTGCCCGTCGTCCTGCAGCACGAGGAAGGCGACGGCGCAGGTCGCGGCGAACGACAGGTACCGCACGAGGGTGGTGAAGCCCTCGGGCCCGTCCAGGTGGTGGGTCGCGGACGCCAGCACGAGCAGCACGAGCGCGGCGAGGGCGAGCAGGCCGCGGGAGCCGGCCGGCCGGCCGGTGGTCCGGGTCGCGAGGTGCAGGGCGGCGGCGGCGAAGACGAGCAGGCCCAGCCCCTTGACCGCCGAGGTGCTGACGTAGAGGTCGAGGAACTGCTCGAACGGGCTCGCGGCGACGAGCAGCAGCAGCGCCCACGACACCCGGGTCAGGACCAGGACGAGCACCCCGGCGGCGACCAGCGCCCCGATCGTCACGACCGGAGCGGCGACCACGGCGGCCGGCACGGTCACGGCGGCGACGACGAGCAGGGTCAGGCACACGGGTGCGGCGCCGCGCGGCAGCCGGCTCAGGGTGCGGGGCAGCGCCGGGACCGCGGGCGTCGCGGGGACGGGCAGCAGCAGGGTCATGCCCGGCCGGCGAGCACGTCGCGCACCCGCACCAGGGACGCCCGGTCGACCGCGACGACGACGACGGCGTACGCCCCGACGGCGACGACGGCTCGCAGGGTCACCGGCACGAAGGAGTCCTCGGCGTGCAGGCCGGGCACCTGAAGGGAGGCCAGGGCGACCGCAGCGAGAGCGGCTGCTCCCGTCAGCGGGGCGGCGAGGGTGCCGGCCAGCCCCTCCCACGACGTCGGGAGCTCGCGGCGCAGCAGCAGCAGGTTCACCAGGGCCAGCACCCCGGCGACGACCGCCTGCACCACGCCGACCGCCACCAGGCCGTGGTCGGGCAGGACCAGCAGCAGCGCGCCGCCGAGCAGGACGAGGTGCAGCACGGAGGTGGCGAGCACGAGGTCGGTGCGCCCGCAGGCCTTGAGGCAGACCGAGGCCGTCTCCGACACCGCGAACAGCAGGCAGTAGACGGCCAGGCCGCGCAGCGCCGGGACGGCCGGCAGCCACTTGGCGCCGAGCAGGGTCACCGACGGGGCGAACGCGAGCAGCCCGGTGACCAGCGGGACGGTCCCCAGCAGCACGACGCCGAAGACCCGGCGGAACGCCTGCGCCCGTTCGCGCGGGTCCTCCAGCCGGCAGTACAGCGGGTACGCCGCGCCGTTCACGACCTGCACGAGCGCCAGGTAGGGCAGCGTCGCGAGCCGGTAGGCCAGCGAGTACACGCCGAGGGCGGCGCTGGACAGGAGCCGCCCGACCAGGACGTAGTCGACGTTGAGCTGGCCCATGTGCGCGAGGCCCGCGGCCAGCAGCGGGAGGCTGTAGGCGAGCAGCTCGCGCGCGACCGCCCGGTCCCAGCCGGGCCGCACCGCGGGGCCGACCACGAAGGCCAGCACGACGTTCACGACCGCTCCGACCAGCTGCCCGACGACCAGCGCCGCGACGCCGTGGCCGGTCAGCGCCAGCACGACCGTGAGCAGGCTGCCGACCAGGCCCGGCACGGTCTGGGGCACGGCGCGGCGCCGGAAGTCCAGGCTCCGGGTCAGCAGCCCGACCGGCACGAGCGCCGCCGCGTTGAGGACGAGCACGCCGGCCAGCCCGACGACGACGCCCCGCGCGTCGGGCTCGGAGAAGAACCCCGCGACCGCCCCGGACGCCGCGACGACGACGGCGGTGCTCACCAGCCCGCCGACCAGCGTCAGGGTCAGGGCGGTGCGGGCGGCCTCGTCGACCCGGTCCCGGCGGTAGGTCAGGGCGTCCGACAGCCCGAGGTCCTGCACCTGGCTGGCCAGGGTGACGACCAGGGTGCCGATGGCCAGCACGCCGAGCTCACGGGGGGTCAGGACGGCGGCCAGCACGAGCAGCACGACCGACAGGCCGCCCTTGCTCACGAGCGCGCCGAGACCGATCCACAGGCTGCCGCGGGCGGCCCGGGTGCGCAGCTCCGCGCCGGCCGGGGGGCCTGGGGCTGCGGCGGTCACGGGGCTCCTCGGGGGCGGGGGCGGGGCCGGTCGGCACCCGGGGGAGCAGGGCCCTGCAGGTCCAGGAGCCTACGAGCAGGCCGCCTCCCGGGGAGGTCCTTCGCCCAGAGCGGCTCCGCGGGCCGTTACGATCCGGACACTGCCGGCGGCTCCGCCGCGGGGACGGACGTCGGAGGGGGGCGGCCGTGCGGCCTCCGCTGCAGCGTCTGGGCAGGCTGTGCCACCCGGTCGCCCGCGCGTGGACCGGGCTGCGGGGACCGGCCGGGCTGACCGTCCTGTGCTGGCACCGCATCGACGACGCCCCCGGCCCGCTGTCCTGCACCCCCGCCGAGCTGTCCGCGGCGTTCGACGCCCTGGAGGCCTGGGGCGCGGTGGTCCTGCCGCTGGCCGAGGCCTGGGAGCGGGTCCGGACCGGGACGCTCCCCGCGCGCAGCGTCGCGCTCACCTTCGACGACGGCTACGCCTCCACCCTCACCGCCGCCTGGCCGCTGCTGCAGGCCCGCGGGTGGCCGGCGACGTCGTTCGTGGTCCCCGGCTACCTCACCGGCGACCGGGCGTTCCCCTGGGACAGCGCCGCGGGCCACCCCGCGCGGCTGATGACCGCCGAGCAGGTCCAGGCGCTGGCCCGCGACGGCATGGACGTCGGCTCCCACACCATGACCCACCGCTGGCTCCCGCGGCTCGACGACGACGCCCTGCACGAGGAGCTCGTCGGTTCGCGCCGGCTGCTCGAGGAGCTCCTGGACCGGCCCGTCCCCTCGCTCGCCTACCCGGCCGGCCACCACGACCCGCGGGTCCGGCGGGCCGTCCGGCAGGCCGGCTACGCCGTCGCCTACTCGACCGCCCGGGGGCGCAGCTCGGCCCGCACCGGTGCCCTCGAGGTCCGCCGGACCGTCGTGCCGCGCGAGCCCGAGGACCTGCTGCGCGTCCTCGACGGCGCCTACGCGCTGCTCCGCCCGGTCGACGCCGTCCGGGAGCGCCGCCTGCTGCGCGACCCGGTCGCCCACCCCGACCCCTCCGCCGGCGTCCCCGCGCAGCCCGACCTGCCGCCGCACGAGCCGCCCGCCCGCCCGTGACGTCCGCGCTCTGGCTCGCGGACTGGTCCGACGAGGAGGACGCCGCCTTCCGCGCCGCCGCGCCGCCCGGGACCCGGGTGCTGCGCTCGGCCCCCCTCGGCGGCACGGTCGGCAGCCGGGGCCACCGGCTGCGCAGCTACCCCGCCTACGCCGGCCTCGCCGTCCGCGGGCTGCGCAGCGCCGACGGGGACGCCCTGGTGGCGTGGCAGCCGCTGGTCGGGGCGCTGACCGGGCTGCTGCGCACCGGTGCCCGGCCGCCCCTGGTGGCCCTGAACCCGATCCTGTCCCGCGACAGCACCTCCCGGGCCCAGCGGCTCGCGGTGGCGGGCCTGCGCCGGGTCGACCGGGTCGTCGTCTACACCCGGGCCGGCCTGTCCGACGCCGTCGCCGCCGGGCTCGACCCCGGCCGCCTCGCGCACGTGCCGCTCGGCGTCACCGCCCGCCTCGACGTCGCGCCGCCCGACCCG
>JAOPWW010000377.1 GCA_025965495.1 Frankiales bacterium | reverse complement strand
GCGGCGATGATGTTGCTGTTGTCGCCGTTGCTGACGGCGGCGAAGGCGTGGGCGCCCTCGATGCCGGCCTCGACGAGGGTGTCGCGGTCGAAGCCGACGCCGCTGATCCGCTTCCCGCGGAACGACTCGGGCAGCCGCCGGAACGCGCTGGCGTCCCGGTCGATGACGGCGACGTCGTGGTCGAGCAGCTCCAGGCTCTTGGCCAGGGCGCTCCCCACGCGGCCGCAGCCCATGATCACGACGTGCACGGCGGGTCCTCCCGGGGGCGGTCCCGACGGTGCGGCAGGACCGCCGCGACGCTACACGGGGGCGGCGGGCGCGAGGCGCCCCGCAGGAGGCCTAGCCTCTCTGGACGTGGCTGATGTGAACGACGTCCTCAAGCGGCTCGTCATCGGCCGGGCGCTCCGCAGCGACAAGCTCGGCGAGACCCTGCTGCCCAAGCGGATCGCGCTGCCGGTGTTCGCCAGCGACGCGCTCTCCTCGGTCGCCTACGCCCCCGACGAGATCTTCCTGACGCTGTCGATCGCCGGCCTGGCTGCCTACTCGTTCAGCTGGAAGATCGGGCTGATCGTCGTCCTGGTCATGTTGACGGTGGTCGCCTCCTACCGGCAGAACGTCCACGCCTACCCGAGCGGCGGCGGCGACTACGAGGTCGCCACGGTGAACCTCGGCCCCCGCTTCGGGCTGACGGTCGCGGCGGCCCTGCTGGTCGACTACGTCCTCACCGTCGCCGTCTCCATCTCCTCCGGCGTGCAGAACGCGGCGTCCGCGATCCCGGCCGTCGAGGGCCACGAGGCCGTGGTCGCCGTCGGGCTGGTGCTGCTGCTCATGGCGATCAACCTGCGCGGCGTCAAGGAGAGCGGCGCCGCGTTCGCCATCCCGACCTACGGCTTCATGTTCGCCATCATCGGCATGACGGTGTTCGGGTTGTACCGCTACGCCTTCGGCCACCTCCCCGACGTCGAGAGCGCGCAGTTCTCGATCGCGCCGACCAGCGAGTTCAGCCAGGGCTTCACCGGCCTGGCCGCCGGCTTCCTGCTCCTGCGCACCTTCTCCTCCGGCTGCGCGGCCCTGACCGGCGTGGAGGCCATCAGCAACGGCGTCCCGGCGTTCAAGAAGCCCAAGAGCAAGAACGCGGCCACGACGCTGCTGCTCATGGGCACGGTCGCCGTCACCATGCTCATGGGCATCATCACCCTCGGCAACGTGACCGGCCTGCGCTTCGCGGAGTTCCCCGCCGAGCAGCTGCTGCGCGGCGGCGTGCCCGTGGGCGACGGCTACACCCAGCACACCGTGATCAGCCAGCTGGCGGCCGCGGTCTACAGCGACGTGCGGCCGCTGTTCTACGTCACGGTCGCCTTCACTGGCGTCATCCTCGTGCTCGCCGCCAACACCGCCTTCAACGGCTTCCCCGTCCTCGGCTCGATCCTGGCCAAGGACGGCTACCTGCCGCGTCAGCTCCACACCCGCGGCGACCGCCTGGCCTACAGCAACGGCATCGTGCTGCTGGCCGGCTTTGCGATCGTGCTGATCGTGGCCTACGACGCCAAGGTCACCCAGCTCATCCAGCTGTACATCGTCGGGGTGTTCATCAGCTTCACCCTGAGCCAGATCGGGATGGTCCGGCACTGGACCCGCCTGCTGCGGACCGAGAAGGACCCGGCCGCCCGCGGGCGGATGGGCCGCTCCCGCGTCATCAACGGCTTCGGCCTGGTCATGACCGGCGTCGTCCTGGTGATCGTGCTCATCACCAAGTTCACCCGCGGCGCCTACATCGCCCTCATCGCGATGGCCGTGCTGTTCGTGCTCATGCAGGGCATCCGGCGGCACTACGACCGGGTCCGCGCCGAGCTCGAGCCCGAGGACGTCAACCCGCCGCTGCCGAGCCGCAACCACGCCATCGTGCTGGTGAGCAAGGTCCACGCGCCGACGCTGCGCGCGCTCGCCTACGCCAAGGCGACCCGCCCCCACGACCTCACCGCCCTCACCGTGGCGGTCGACGCCGAGGACGCGCGCGCGCTCCAGGACGAGTGGGACGCCCGCGGGCTGGACGTCCCCCTGACGATCATCGCCTCGCCGTACCGCGAGATCACCGCCCCGGTCCTCGAGCACGTCCGGGACTACCACCGCTCGAGCCCCCGCGACGTCATCACCGTCTTCATCCCTGAGTACGTCGTCGGCCGGTGGTGGGAGCAGCTCCTGCACAACCAGAGCGCCCTGCGGCTCAAGGGCCGCCTGCTGTTCGAGCCGGGGGTGATCGTCGCGAGCGTGCCCTACCAGCTGCGCTCCTCGGACCGCCGGCGCGGCGACGACGACCCGACCTCCTCGCCGGGTGCGTTCCGCCGGCTGGCGCCGTGACGGGCGTCGACGTCGTCCTGGAGCTCGAGCTCGGCCAGGTCGCCGCGGGCGGAGCCTGCGTGTCCCGGGCGCCCGACGGCCGGGTCGTCTTCGTGCGGCACGGGCTCCCCGGCGAGCGGGTCCGCGCGGTCGTCACGGGGGAGACGGCCAAGTACCTGCGCGCCGACGCCGTCGAGGTGCTCCAGGCCGCGCCCGAGCGGGTCGAGCCGCCGTGCCCCTACGCCCGGCCCGGCCGCTGCGGCGGCTGCGACTTCCAGCACGTCGCCCTGCCGCACCAGCGGGTCCTCAAGGCCCGGCTCGTCGCCGAGCAGCTCCAGCGCCTGGCCGGCGTCGCGTGGGACGGCGAGGTCGAGGTCGTCCCCGGCGACGACGACGGCCTGGGCTGGCGCACCCGCATCGCCTACGCCGCCGACGCCGAGGGCCGGCTCGGACTGCACCGGCACCGTTCCCACGACCTGCAGCTGCTCGACCGCTGCCTCATCGCCGCCCCGGGCCTGCCGCCCGTGCTGGACCTGCCCTGGCCCGGCGCGACCGTCGTCGAGGGCGCCACGACGGCGACCGGCGACCAGCAGGTCGTCCACGTGGAGGGGCGGCCCTCGCCGCTGCCCGAGGTGGACGCCGGGGTCGTCGTCGGGGGGCGGCGGCTGCGGTCGCCGCACGGGCTGTCCCACGTCGTGCGGGGGCGGCGCTTCGAGGTGTCGGCGGGGGGCTTCTGGCAGGGCCACCGCGGCGCCGCGGACCTGCTCGCCGACGTCGTGCTCGACGCGCTGGCCCCGCGACCGGGGGAGGCCGCCGTCGACCTGTACGCCGGGGCGGGGCTGTTCGCCGCGCTCCTCGGCGACGCGGTCGGCCCCGACGGCCGGGTGCTCGCCGTCGAGAGCGACCCGCGGGCCGCGGCCGACGCCGCCCGCAACACCGCCGACCTTTCCCACGTGAAGGTCCGCACCGAGGCGGTCGACGCCGCCGTGGTCCGGCGCCTCGGCCGCCCCGACCTCGTCGTGCTCGACCCGCCCCGCGCCGGTGCGGGCCTCGAGGTCGCCCGCGCGCTGTCGGGCCTGCGGCCTCGGGCGCTCGCCTGGGTGTCCTGCGACGCCGCGTCCTTCGCGCGCGACCTCAGGGTGATGCTGGACGTCGGGTGGGAGCTCGAGTCGCTGCGGGCCTTCGACGCGTTCCCCATGACCGAGCACGTCGAGACGGTCGCCCTGCTGTCCGCCCCCGTGTTCTAGGTCACCGCGCCGCGGGCAGGCCGGTCGCATGGGCATCTTCAAGGGCGACGACGCGTCCGACGGCAGCAGCGGCAGCACCCTCGGCACCCCGAGCAACGACACCGCCGAGGCTCCGCCGGGCGACGACGAGAGCTTCGTCGTGAGCGGCGGTGGCGTCGCGAACGGGGCGCCGGAGGACGGCGGCCCGGGGATGGCCACGGACGACTGACGTCGGGCCGGTCAGCCCTCGAGCGCGGCGACCGGGGCCCGGTCGCGGTCGTGGGTGCGGCGCGCCACCAGGACGAGGCCGGCCGCGACGACCAGTCCGGGCAGGGCGAGCAGGAAGGCCAGCTGCAGGCCCTCGTCGTCGCCGCCGGCGTGGGAGGCGATGAGGCCGAACGCCAGCGGCGCCCCGCCCTCGGCGATCGCGCGCACCAGGGTGCGGACCGCCTCCGCCCGGCCGCGCATCGACGGCGGGACGACGTCGAGCCGGATCGCGTCCAGCGACGGGATGGTCGAGCCCAGCGCGGCCGAGCCGAGCACGAGGAACGGCAGGGCGAGCGGAAGGCTGTGGACGAACAGGGCCGGCATCCAGGCGACGGCGGTGAGCAGGTACCCGCCGGCGGTCCACGTGAGGCGGTGAGCCCCGCGCCCCTGGGCGGACAGGCGGTCCGACAGCCGGCTCCCGACGACGATGCCCCAGAGGGCTCCGGCGCCGAGGGCGACGAGGGCGAGGTCGGCCACCGGGGTGCTGACGTCGTAGCGGGCGACGGCGAACAGGGTCGAGAAGGCGGAGGCGCCGGCGAGGTAGTAGCTCCCGGCCGCGACCGCCAGCAGGACCAGTCCGTAGGTCGGCGTCGTGCGGACCAGCCGGACCACGCGGCGGAACGGCACCGGGTCGCCGCTGCCGCGGCGCGCCGGCTCGGGGACGGTGGCCAGGCGCGGGGCGAGCAGGAGGGCCGGGACGCCGAGGGCGAAGAACGCCCAGCGCCAGTCCAGGACGGCCACGGCGAGCGCCCCGACGCCGATCCCGAGCCCCAGGCCGAGCAGCTGGCCCGCACCCACCCGGCCGAGCGCGCGGCCCCGCTGGCCCTGCGGGACGGCGTCGCCGATGAGCGACGGGTACGCCGGACCGACGGTCGCGAGGACGACGCCGAGGCAGGCCCGGGCGAGCAGCAGCATCAGCAGGCTGTTCGCCAGGCCGGTAGCGAGCATGGCGACCGACCAGGTGAGGGCCGACAGGGCCAGCATCCGCAGCCGCGGGACGGTGTCGACCAGGGCCCCCGCGAGCAGGGTCGCGAGGCCGCCGACGACGCCGAAGACCGCGCCGACGTAGCCCAGCTGCGCCAGGCTCAGGTCGAGGTCGGCCCGCAGGGCGGGGGCGACGGCGCCGAGGGCGCTGCGGTCGGCGTAGTCCAGGACGACCAGCAGGGTCAGGACGTTCACGAGCAGGTTCACGCCGGCGCCCGCGCCCCGCTGCGGAGCCGCGACCTCGGGCGCACCCTCGGTCTGGCAGCGCGTCACGCCCTCAGTCTGCCCTTCCTCCTGGCAGTGTCGCTGCTCCCCGGGGCAGCAGCACGCGCAGTGCCCCCGCGCGCACCGTGACGGTGCACGGTAGGACCCCGACCGGGTCGCCGTCGGCGAAGACCCGGAAGGGCCGGTCGGCGTCCAGCTCGACGGTCCGGACCCGGCGCACGGAGATGCTCGGGCGCCTCACGTGGGTGCCCTTGAACACCTCGGGCAGGGCGGCCAGGAACGTGCGGCGGGGGGTGGCCGAGCTGCTGACGAGGTCGAGCTCGCCGTCGTGGACGGAGGCGTCGGGGGCGAGGCGCATGCCGCCGCCGTAGACGCCGGTGTTGCCGACGGCGACCGACCAGCCCGTGACCTCGAACGGGACGCCGTCGGCCGTGCCCGTGAAGCGGGCGTGCTTCCAGGAGGCGACGACGGCGAGCGACCCGTAGAGGTAGACGAGGCCGCCGAGCGGGAGGCGGCTGGTGAGGACCCGCTCCTGCACCTCGCTGTCGAACCCGATGCTGGCGATGCCGAGGAAGGCCCTCGTCCCGGTGGCGGAGGACACCTCGCCGACGTCGACGCGCTGCTCGACGCCGGTGTCGAGCAGCGCGCAGGCCGCGACCGGGTCGCCGCCGAGGCCGACGGCGCGGCAGAAGTCGTTGCCGCGGCCGCCGGGCAGCACGGCCAGGAGGCCCCCGGCCCGGGCGACCTGGCTGGCCACCCGTCCGACCAGGCCGTCGCCACCCATCGCCACGACGACCCGGTCGGTGGCGACGGCCTCGGCGACCAGCTCGTCGGCGTGCTCGAGCGAGCGGGTCGGGGTGGTGCGCAGGTCGTG
>JAOPWW010000280.1 GCA_025965495.1 Frankiales bacterium | reverse complement strand
GCGAGGGGCAGGCCCAGGTCGATGCTCTGGTCGCGCGTCTGGTCGAGTGCCACCTCCCGGGTCTGCCCGGATGCGCCTGGCAGACTCGCCGGGTGCTGACTGCCCTCGCGATCCTCGGCGTCCTCGCTGCGCTCTTCCTCGTCGCAGCCCTCGCCACCCGGGAGTCCGAGGCCCTGGCGCCGGTCTCGCCCGACCGGGCCGACGACGGGCTGCCCGACGGCGAGGTCCGCCCCGACGACCTTCGTCGGGTCCGCTTCGGGCTCGCCCTGCGCGGCTACCGCATGAGCGAGGTCGACGCCGTCCTCGAGCGGCTCGCCCGGCAGCTCGAGGACCGCTCGGGCGCGCTCGACGCCACGACGAGCGGTGCGAGTGTCGAGCGCGAGGAGGTGCTGCCGCGCGCCGAGGGTGACGGGACGCCCGCCCTGACGGAGACCGGCTCGGACGGGCACGCAGTCGGGGACCCGACCGGAGCGCCGGCCCTGGTCCCGGTCGTGGTGCCGGAAACCGGCGTTCCCGAGACCGTCCCTGAGGTCGCCGTGTCCCCCGGCCCCGCTGCTGCCTCCCCGCTCAGCACGGTGTCAGCGAGCGGCACGACGTTCCCGGACGACGAGGTCGGCGCGCAGCCGGGCGGGACCGTCCCGGGCGGCGCTTCGCCGGACGCCGGTGGAGCGCCTGGTGCCCGCACCACCACGGGGACCGACGACCACGCGCCGACCACCGTGGTGTCGCTCGAGTCGTCCGGCACGACCTCGGGCTCGTCGCCGCTCGCACCTGCCGCGGAGGAGACCCGGAGCGCCACGAGCACCACGCCGGGGACGGCGTCTGCTCCCGCAGCCACGTCGGCCTTCGACTGGGCGACCGCCCTGGACCTGCCTCCGGTCTCGACCCATGAGGACGAGGCGTCGGGCGACACCGGGGAGCAGGCCGCCCCCACGACGTCGGTGCTGCCGACCGCCGCCGACGAGGGCGGCCCCGTCGAGCCCGCCACCACTGTCGACCGCGACGGGGGCACGCCGCTGGACCCCGCAGCCACCGCCGCTCCGGGCCACTCCGGCCCGCCCGAGGTGGCCGAGACCCCCGACGCGCACCGACCCTGAGTCGCGCCCGCACTGGCCAGCGAGCATGATCAAGGGGTGACTGCCTCGCTCGTGCTCAGGGTCGACGTCGACGCCTCCGTGGAGGAGGTGTTCGCCGGAGCGACGGACTGGACCGGCCAGGGGGAGTGGATGGTCGGGACCAAGGTCTGGCCGACGCGGTACCAGGGCAAGGGCGTCGGCGGCAGCATCGCGGCGTGGACGGGGTTCGGCCCGCTGGGCTTCCTCGACACCATGGACATCACGCGCTGGGACCCGCCCCGGGCCTGCCACGTCCTGCACACCGGCACCCTCGTCAAGGGCACCGGCGCGTTCGAGGTCGAGCCGCGGGGCGACGGCCGGGCCACCTTCGTCTGGAGCGAGGAGCTGGTGCTGCCGTTCGGGGCCCTCGGCCGCCTCGGCTGGCCGCTGGTTAAGCCGTTCTTCGCCCTCGGGGTCAAGGCGTCGCTGAAGAAGTTCGCTCGGTGGGTCGAGGCCGGCCGCCCGCACACGAAGGCCGCCTGACCGCACGCCGAGCCCCCCGGACCGCCGCTGCTGCGACACTGGTGGCATGAAGCTCGCAGCCATGTTCTTCGCCGAGAAGGCCACCAACGCCCAGACCCTGTCCGTCACCGGCGCTCTCTGGGACGGCTTGACGGCGACGGCCTTCCCCGCCAACCACACGCTCGTCACCGTGCTGCTGCTGCGCCCGCTGCCGGGTGACGTCGGGCGCGCGTTCCCCGTGCAGCTGCACGTCAACGCCGACGCGGACAACGCGATGGCCGGCCACAGCCACATCGACATCAACTGCAACAACTACCGGGAGCAGACCGCCGTTGTCGTCGAGGTGCCGTGCGTCTTCCCGGCCGCGGGCAGCTACACGGTGCGCTTCGACGGTGACATCGGCACGGACGCGCTCACGTTCCAGGTGGTGGGCCCGGGCGGGCAGAGCAACGTCGCGGCCGCCGTCGAGGGGTACGCGCTGGGGCTGCAGAACAAGCGGTAGCCGGGACGCCCTGCCGCTGTCCGGAGGTCCGGGCAGCGGCAAGGACCGCCGGCCAGCCCGGAGCCGTCAGCGACCGGTGAACACCGGCTTCTCCTTGGCCAGGAACGCCCGGACGGCCACGGCGTGGTCGCTGGTCTGCCCCGCGCGGGTCTGCAGCTCGTCCTCGGCGGCCAGGGCCTCGACGAACGTGGCCGAAGCCGCGGCCACCAGCGACTGCTTGACCAGCGCGTACGCGGCGGTCGGTCCTGCGGCGAGGCGGGCGGCGAGCTCCTGCGCCACCCCGAGGACCTGCTCCGGCGCGACGACGGCGTTGAGCAGGCCCATCTCGAGGGCCTGCTCGGTGGTGAACGGCTCGGCGAGCAGCAGCAGGGCGGTGGCCCGCCCGAGACCGACGAGCCGGGGCAGCGACCACGACAGGCCGCTGTCGGCGGTGAGGCCGATGCCGGTGAAGGCCGTCGTGTACTTCGCGCCGGCCGCACCGATGCGGAAGTCGCAGGCGCAGGCCAGCCCGAGGCCGGCCCCCGCGGCGCTGCCGTTGACGGCCGCGACGACCGGCTTGGGCATGGAGGCGAGCAGGGTGGCGATCGGGTTGTAGTGGTCGCGCACGGTCGACAGGGGCGCGGGGTCGCCGGCGTCGAGCAGACCGGCGTGCTCCTTGAGGTCCTGGCCGACGCAGAACGCCCGCCCGCTGCCGGTGAGCACGACCGCGCGGACGGCGGCGTCGTCGTGGACCTGCTGCAGGACGTCGAGCAGCGCCAGCTTCATGGGCACGACCAGGGCGTTCATGCCCTCGGGACGGTTCAGGACGACGGTCGCGACCGGTCCCTGCACCTGCAGCAGCACGAGCTCGTTCGACATGCGGGTCCTCTCGAGGTGGTCAGCGTGGCCAGCCTGCCACCCCGGCGCGGACGCGTGGGAGACTGTGCAGACACGTGCACGACCTGCGCCGCACCGGTGCGGGCGTGCCTGAGCTCGGAGGTACGCGCATGGCGGCCATGAAGCCGCGGACGGGCGACGGTCCGCTCGAGGTCACCAAGGAGGGGCGCGGCATCGTGATGCGCGTCCCGCTCGAGGGTGGCGGGC
>JAOPWW010000245.1 GCA_025965495.1 Frankiales bacterium | reverse complement strand
GACGCGCTGGCGCTGCCGGCGCTCCTGCTCCTCCGCCAGCTGGGGGTTGACGGCGAGGGCGCGTTCGCGGAGCTCGCGGTGCAACGCGACCGGGTCCAGCGTCCGGGCCAAGGTCACCAGCGCCGGGGCGCTGGCGGCGACGACGTCCGGGCCGATCCCGCGCAGCCCGCCGGTCATGGCCTCGCAGTGCCGCACCGTGGTGCCGCCGTCGACCAGCAGGTCCCCGACCCCTTTGAGGTCCTCGGTCACCCGGCGGGCCAGGCCCACCTTGGCCCGGGCGGCGGCGTCGGTGATCGTCAGCGTCGCGCCGAGCCAGCCGGCGGTCGAGGCGCGGCCGACGGTGGCGTAGGTGCGGGTCCGGTCGACCGCGGCGACCTCGACCAGCGCCAGACCCGCGACGCTCTCGGCGGCCCGCAGCAGCGCGGCGGTGTCGACCAGCGACCCGGCCGCCAGGCCCCCGCCCTGCTGCGCTCGGGCCAGGGCGTTGATCGCGGCCTGCAGGTCCGCGACCAGCGGATGCACCACCGGCAGACGCCACGCACCCGCACCAGGAGCGGACGCGTCAGGAGCGCCCGCATCAGCAGGAGCGCCAGCAGCAGGGGCACCAGGAGAGCCGGCGAGGTCCCCTCCGGGTCGTCCAGCAGCCGCAGCGGCGCCGGTCGCGGCGGCATCGGCGGGCCGGTGAACGGGTCGGTGCCGGTGTCCGTCGCAGGCCGGCACGAGGGGGCGTCGTTCGCCGCTGCCTCTGCCATCCACTGTTCGAACACGTGTTCGATACTACCGGCTTGCACCTGCTCTGACCAGCTCTCTTCTCCTGGCGAACGACTCCGGCGCGAACATCGTCGCTGCCCTTCTGGATACGGGACGTGCCGACGACTTCATGCTCTGGCGGACAGCGCTGCTGACCCTGAAGACGTGCCGGAGAGGCCCTCGGCAGCCCCGCAGGCGGTGCGGCGCAGCTGCTCATCACCCGGCCCACACGCGGTAACGCTGCCGAATGCTCACTCGTCGCGGCATACCACCCCGCGCCTCCGTCGACCCCCTCCCCGCGTGCCACGCCTCCGCCTCCCCGCGTGTGAGGACCACCCGTCCAACGCCAGGGCAGCGGCCTCTAGGTTCGCGGCGCGTGAGGACCGCCCCCCCGGTGTCCCGTCCTCCAGGCTCCCGACGCGTCGGACCACACGCCCGCGCGTCTGACCCCGACGCTCGAGGACGGCTCCCAGGCGTCCTCGCCCCCGGAGCGCGAGATGCCTCCTCCGCCGCCCCTAGCCCCTCAGCTGCCGGAGCGTCGCCGCCCGCACCGGCGCCGTCTGCGCCTGCACCAGGTGGAACAGCGCCTCCCGGGCCAGCCGCTGCGGCGCCCGCCCGAGGTCCATCGCGCTCCCGCCCGTCGCCGCGACCAGGCCCGACGTCGCCGTGACGGCCAGCAGCAGGGCCTGCGCCCGCAGGTCCAGCCGCTCCTGCAGGGCCTCCCCGGGGTCGACGTCGTCGATCAGCCGGTACGCCCGCGTGCGCAGCTGCTCGGTCTGCTCCCCCACGCGCTCCGCGAGGGCCGCAGCGTCGGCGTCGTCACGACGCCGAGCCTGCTCGGTGAGCCGCCGCACGGTCTCGCGCAGCAGGCCGAACGTGTGCGGCCCGACGTTGGCGGTCTTGAGCCGGTCGGCCTCGAGCCACGCCGGACGGTCGGCCAGCAGGGTGACGGCGTCGTCCGGTGCGACCAGGCCCGACAGAGCCAGCCGGACGGTGCGGGTCCCGCCCATCGCGGCCAGCTGCAGGGGCGACGTCGTCAGGCCGGGCTGGTCGACCGCGGGCAGCAGCGCGAACACGAGGCGGTCGTCGTCGGTGGTCCCGCCGAGCAGCAGCAGGTCGACGATCCCCCAGCCGGTGGTCCAGTCGACGGCGCCGTCGAAGCGCCAGCCGCCGGGACTGCGCGTGGCGGTGACCGCGGGCGGTCCCGGGCGGCGGACGTGGGCGAACGCGACGCCGGCCGGGGTGCTGCCGTCAGCCAGACCGGGCGTGGCGGGGTGCTGCGCCGCGGTGGCCTGCAGCAGCGGCAGGCCGTGCTGGGTGACGACGAACCAGGTGGAGCCGTCCGCGCCGGCGAGGTGCTCGGTGACCTCCCGCGCGACGGGCGGAGGCTGGGGCGCGTACAGCCCCGCCCGGGCGACGGCGTCGAGGTGGCTGCGCGGCACGCCCTCGACGTCGACCCGCTCCGCCTGGGGCCGCAGCAGCTCGTCGGCCAGCAGGCGGGCGGCCTCAGGCGCCGACGGCACGGAACCCGCCGTCGACGTGCACGACCGAGCCCGTGGTCCTCGGGAACCAGTCCGACAGCAGCGCCACGCAGGCTCTGGCGACCGGCTCCGGGTCACGGACGTCCCAGCCGAGCGGGGCCCGCGCGTCCCACACGTCCTCGAACTCCGAGAAGCCCGGGACGCTCTTCGCGGCGACGGTCGCGAGGGGCCCGGCGGCGACCAGGTTGCTGCGGACCCCGCGCGGGCCGAGGTCGCGGGCGAGGTACCGGTTGGCGGACTCCAGGCCGGCCTTGGCGACGCCCATCCAGTCGTAGGACGGCCACGCGCGGGTCGCGTCGAAGGTCAGCCCGACGTAGGACGCGGTGCCCCCGGAAGGCGGCGCCCACAGGTCGCGGACGGCGTGGGCGAGCGCCGCGTAGGACCAGGTGCTGACCTGCAGGGCGGTCCCGACGTCGTCCCAGGAGGTGCCGAGCAGCCCCGACCCGAGGGCGGAGGCGGGCGCGTAGCCGACGGCGTGCAGCACGCCGTCGAGGCCGTCGAGGTGTGGGGCCAGACGCTCCGGCAGGGCGGCCAGGTCCTCGGCAGAGGACAGGTCCAGCTCGACGACGGGCGGTTCGACCGGGAGCCGGCGCGCGACCCGCTTCGTCAGCGACATCGGGCGGCCGAAGCTCGACAGCACGACGGTCGCGCCCTGCTCCTGCGCGAGGCGCGCGACCGCGTAGGCGATCGAGCGCTCGGTGAGGACCCCGGTGACGAGCAGCCGCTTGCCCTCGAGCAGCACTAGCCGTCGCTGTTCGAGGCGGTGTCGAGCTTGGTCATGATCAGGTCGAGGAAGGACCCGATGGTCTTGAGGTCGGTGAGCTCGTCCTCGGGCAGCTCGACGCCGAGGGAGTCCTCGAGGTCCATCGTGTACTCGACCAGGGACAGCGAGTCGACCTCGAGGTCGTCGACGAAGGACTTGTCCTCCTGGACGGCGTCCGCCTCGACCTCGAGCAGCTCGACGGCCTTCTCGCGCATCACGGCCAGCACCTCGTCACGGGTCACGGAACGACCCTAGCCGGGACGCCGGACGCCGCTCAGTGGGCGCGGGCGTGCACCTGGCGGTAGGTGCGCAGCACCTCGAGGGGCACACCTGCGGACTCGTCGACGGGGAAGCCGACGCTGCGCGCCCAGGCCCGCACCTCGACCAGGTCCTCGCTGATGGCGCTCGTGTGCGGCTGCACGAGGCCGGGGTGCTCTGCGGTCGTCGTCGTCATCGGGCGGTCCTTCGTCCGGGGCGGGTGGCGTCCCTCTCGACGTCGGCAGCCAGGGCCCGCGGCCCGCTACCCGATGGGGCGGTCCTTCCTCAGTGCCCCATGCCGAGGCCGCCGTCGACCGGCAGGACCGCACCCGTGACGTACGAGGACGCGTCGGAGGCGAGGAACGCGATGACCCCGGCGACCTCGTCCGGGGTCGCCGTGCGGCCGAGCGGGATGCGGTCCAGGAACGCCGCCGCGTCGATGCCGGCGGTCATGTCCGTGTCGACGTAGCCGGGTGCGACGACGTTGCTCGTGATCCCCCGGCTGCCGAGCTCGCGGGCGACGCTGCGGGCGAGCCCCACCAGCCCCGACTTCGACGCTGCGTAGTTCACCTGCCCGGCCGCGCCCGACAGCCCGACGACGGACGACACGAACACCAGCCGCCCCCAGCGCTGCTTGAGCATCGAGCGGGTCGCCCGCTTGGCCACCCGGTAGGCCGCCGTGAGGTTCGCGTCGACGACGGAGGTGAACGCCTCCTCGCTCATCCGCAGCAGCAGGCCGTCCGCGGTGACGCCGGCGTTGGACACGACGACCTCGACCGGCCCCAGCTCGGCCTCGACGGCGGAGAACGCGGCGTCGACGTCGGCGCTGCTGGTGACGTCGCAGGGGACGGAGAACAGGCCCTCGGGGGCGGCGCTGCTGCGGTGGGTGACGGCGACGCGGTGGCCCTGGTCGGCGAGCAGCCGGGCCGTGGCCAGGCCGATCCCCCGGCTGCCTCCGGTGACGAGGACGGTGCGCGGGGTGGTCACAGGTGCTCCAGGTGTGAGGGGTCGGACACGGACAGCGCCCGGACGTCGGGCAGCGTGCGCTTGACCAGTCCGGTCAGGACGCCGCCCGGTCCGCACTCGACGACGGCGTCGACGCCGACGCCGAGCAGGGCCAGCAGCGTCTCGCGCCAGCGGATCCGGGCGGTGAGCTG
>JAOPWW010000241.1 GCA_025965495.1 Frankiales bacterium | reverse complement strand
GGGTGGCGCGCAGCCGCTCCTCGAGCACCGCGACGAAGTGCGCCATGACGTGCCACGGCGAGCCGGGGTCGCTGTTCTGCGTCTTCGGGTCGTAGGTGAGCTGCTGGACGGCGGCCACGAGGTCGCCGCGCAGGTCGGCGTCGACGTGGACGGCCGGGGGGAGGGCCTCGGGGGCCGGGCCGCCGTGGTTGCGCGGGTTCTCGCCGAGCTCCTCGACCTGCAGCCCGGCCTTCGCGCAGTAGAAGGCGAGCAGCCGCGGCTCGTAGGGCCGGACGTGGGTGGGGTCGCGCCAGAAGTCGTAGCCCATGACGGACACGCAGCCGGTGTTCGGGGTGGCCGCGACGAACACCCCGCCGGGCGCGAGGACGCGGGCGCTCTCGGCCACGACCTGCTCGAGCACGGCCGGCTCGAGGTGCTCGACGAAGTGCGCGCTGAAGACGCCCTTCAGCGAGTCGTCGGGACGCCGGCGCAGGTCCTCGAGCGCGTCGCCGAGGGTCACGGTCAGGCCGGCCGCTCGGGCCGCCTCCACCATGCCGTCGTCGAGGTCGACGCCCTCGGCCTCGACGCCCTCCTCGCGCAGGAGCTCCAGCAGCTCGCCCCGTCCGCAGGCCAGCTCCAGGACCGGTCCCTCGCGGAGGTACTGGACGTAGTGGCGCAGCCCGTCCTTGGTGTGGACCGGGTCGTAGCCCATGTAGTCGTAGTAGTCGCTCTCGAGCCGCTCGCTCACTGCTCGGACACCTGGACCTGGGCCGGAACGTCCAGGATCCCGGGCAGGACGCCGGTCTCGACCCAGACGGCGTCGTCGAAGCGGCGGGCCGTGATGGGCAGGCCGGTGGTCGGCTCGTCGACCTGGACGCCGACGATGAACGCACCGTTGAGCCGGGGCACCTCGACCTCGAAGTCGACGGCGTAGCGCCCGGCCCGCGCGGGCAGCGGCTCCGGCGTGCGGAGCCCGAAGATCGGGATGTCGCCGGCGCCCATGAACACCACCCGCACGTCACCGGCGTGCACGGTCGGGCCGTCCACCACCTCGACGTCGACCCGCAGGTGCAGCCGGTCGCCCGCGGCGAAGCGGCCCGCCCGGGGCCCGCCCCGCGTCGACGAGACGACGGCGCCGTGCACGACGTGGCCGCCGATCTCCTCCTGCACCTCCGGCGCACCCACCGGCCGGTCGGTACCGAGGATCTTGCGCAGGGTGTGGACCGCGAAGACCGGGTCGCCGTCGTACTGGACGCGGCCGTGGTCGACGACGATCCCGCGGGTGCACAGCGTCTCGACGAGGTCGAGCGAGTGCGTGACGAACAGGATCGTCTTGCCGGCCCGCTGGAACTCGGCGATCTTCGCCAGGCACTTGCGGGCGAAGGCCTCGTCGCCGACGGCGAGCACCTCGTCGATGAGCAGGACGTCGGGGTCGACGTGGACCGCGATCGAGAAGGCGAGCTTCACGTACTCGCCGGAGCTGTAGTGCTTGACGGGGTCGTCGATGCGCTGGCCCTGCTCGGAGAAGCCGATGATCGACTCCTCGAGGGACTCGAGCTCGCGCCGGGACAGCCCCAGCAGGGCGCCGTTGAGGTAGAGGTTCTCGCGGCCGGTCAGCTCGCCGTTGAAGCCGGCACCGAGCTCGAGCAGCGAGGCGATCCGGCCCTGCACGTCGACGTCCCCGGAGGTCGGCCGCAGGATCCCGGCGAGCACCTTGAGCAGCGTCGACTTGCCGGCGCCGTTCGGGCCGATCAGCCCGACGGTCTCGCCCTCGCCGATGACGACGTCGACGTCGCGCAGCGCCCAGAACTCCTCGGTCCCGAGCCCCCGGCCCTTGACGACCCGCTCCTTGAGCGCCGTCGCCTTGCTCTTGTGCGTGAGGAACCGCTTGCTGACACCGCGCGCCGTGATGACGGGGGGCGCGGTGGGCGCAGGCACGACGGGCGTCGCCTCGACCGTGCTCACAGGTCCTCCGCGAAGTCCGCCTGCAGCCGCTCGAAGGTGCGGACGGCGAACAGCATGAGCAGCCCGGTGATGACGAAGCCGAGGGCCAGGTTGCGCAGGTAGAACAGGTAGCCGCCGTCGGCGAGCAGGGCCGTGCGCAGCCCGGTGTTCGTGTTCGTGATCACCGGCGTCTGGTAGACCGCGCGCTGGAACGCCGTGACGACCGAGGCCATCGGGTTGAGGAAGTAGGCCCAGAACAGGTGGTGCGGGTCGAGCTGGGTCCGCACCAGGTTGACCGGGTAGAGGATCGGGTTCGCCCAGAACCACACCAGCATCGCGATCTCCACGAAGTGGCTGGTGTCGCGGTAGCGGACGTTCAGCGCCGCGACCAGGATCCCGAGCGCGGTCGAGAACAGCACCAGCAGCACGAAGGCCGGCAGGATCAGCAGCAGCGGCAGGTGGAAGAAGTTCACCCCGCTGACCAAGGCGATGACGAACAGCACCGGCAGCTGCAGACCCAGCTGGACCAGCGCGAACGCGACCGACGACAGCGGGAGCACGAGCAGCGGGAAGCGGACCTTCTTCACCAGCCCCGCGTTGCCCAGCACGCTGGTCGAGGCGCCCGTGACGCCCGCGCTGAAGGCGGTGAAGGCCAGCAGCCCGCTCATCAGGTAGACGTGGTAGCTCGGGATCCCGTTGCGGAAGACCAGGCTGAAGATCACGTAGTAGATGCCGAGCTGCAGCAGCGGGTTCGCCAGCGACCAGACGAACCCGAGGGTGCTGCCCTGGTACTTCGTCTTGAGGTCCTTGCGCACCAGCTGGGACAGCAGCTCCCAGCGGATCCGGCCCTGCGCGGACGCCCGCGCGGCGCGGTCGCCGGCGGGGACGGGGAGGGCGGTCACGCCCGGGAGCCTAGTCGCGGCGGGCGCCCCGACCCGGCAGGCGCCGCTACCCTCGCGGGGTGACCTCCACGCTGGCCGGGCCCGCCGTCGCCCGGGAGCCGGAGGGGGCGCCGCCGGTGCGCGCCGAGCTCACCGGCCTCGATCTGCTCGCCGGGGGCGCGCTCCTGGTCGTCTCGCTGTCGGCCTGGGCGGCGCTGGTCCTGGCCCACGTCGGCCACCACACCGCACCGGGCGTGTTCGCCCTGGCGGCGGCGGCGCTGGTCGTCGTCGTCGTGCTGGCGGCGCGGTCGGGCCGCGGGCGCTTCCGGGTCCGGGCGGACGTGCCCGGCCTCGTCGTGGCCGTGGGCTGCGCGGCGGTCGCGGCGGCCCTGACGTTCCCGGGCTTCTCCTACGGCGTCGTCGACAAGGACCCCGGCGTCTACGTCGCGCACGCCGCCTCGATCGCCCGGACCGGCAGCTACGCGTTCGTCGACCCGCTGCTCGGCAGCGCCGCCCCGGTGCAGTTGGCCGGTCCCGGCGCGCGCCTGCCCGGCGTCTGGATCCACGGCCAGAAGGCCGCCGACGGCTCCTGCGGCCCGCACGCGGACGGCTGCACGATCGTGCCGCAGTTCTACCACCTGTGGCCCGCTTGGCTGGCGACGTCGTACGAGCTCGGCGGGCACCGCGCGCTGTTCTGGACGGTGCCCGTCCCGGCGGTCCTGTCGGTGCTGCTGCTCGTCGCGCTCCTGCGTCGGGCCGGGGACGCCCTGCTCGGGAGCCGCCGCGGTCCGGCCGGGCTCGCGGCTGGTGCGGCGGGCGGGCTGCTGCTGGCGACGAACATGCTCGAGGTCTGGCAGTCCCGCTTCCCGACCACGGAGGTCCTGGCGCAGTCGCTCTACCTCGGGGCCCTGCTCGGCGTCGTCGTCGCCCTGCAGACCGGGTGGCGGCCGGCCGCCGGGCTGGCCGGCCTGTGGGTCGGGATCGGTTGGCTGAACCGGGCCGACGGCGTGCTGCTCGTCGTCATGGCGGTCGGCGTCGGCGCGTTGCTGCTCGCCGTCCGCCGCTGGGACGCGCGCGCGTGGTGGGGCGCCGCGGGCCTGGCGGCGGTTCTGCCGCACGCGCTGCGTCAGGCCTACGACTACGCCGCCTACTACTCGGCGGCCAACCAGGTCCCGACCGAGAAGGTCCTGGCGGCGACCTGCGTCGGGCTGCTCCTCGCGGGGGCGGCGATCGGCCTCGCGGACCGGGCCGTGGCCCGCCGTCGGGGCGGCGGCCTGGTGGCCCTGGCGCAGGTGCGGCGGGTCCAGGTCGTGCTCGGCGCCCTGGTCACGCTCGGTGCGGCCGGCCTGCTTACGCTCGGGTACCTGCGGCCGCGGCTGTTCGGCGAGGACACCTTCGACTACCTCGGCCGGACCGTCCGCTCCTTCGACGAGCAGATCATGGCCCGCCTGACCTGGTTCTTCACCCTGCCCGGCTTCGGCCTTATGCTGCTCGGCGTCGCCGTCGTCGCGCTGCGGCGGTGGCGGGCGTCGGTGTGGGCCGTCGTGCTGCCGACGCTGGCGCTGTTCCCGCTCTACGCCTACTCGGCCCGCAACTCGACCCGGCTGCTGTGGTGGACGCGCCGCTACGTGCCGACCGTGATGCCCGGGATCCTGGTGCTCGTCGCCCTGGCGCTCGCCTTCGGGTTCGTCTGGCGCCACCGCGGCCGGGCGCTGCTGCGCGTCCCGTCGGTCCTCGCGCTCGGCGGCCTGCTCGCGGTGTTCCTGTCGCAGTCGCTCCCGCTGCGCAGCCACGACGAGTGGAAGGGCTCGGTCCAGGTCGCCGAGCAGGTGTCGGCCCTGTCGCCCGGCAAGACCGGGCTGTACCTGTGGGAGCCGAACCAGGGCTGCTGCACGGGCCCGACCCAGCTGTTCGCGACCCCCGTCTGGCTGGCCGAGGGCGAGGTCTCGGCGCTGCTGCCCGTCGACCCCGCGAACCGTGCCGTCGTCATCGCGGACTACCGCAAGCGCTTCCCCGGCATGCCGCTGTTCGTCGTCGCCGACAAGGGCCAGCTGCCCGAGGGCGTCGACCCCGCGGCCGTCACGCCGCTGACGACGATCGACTACGCGCTGCCCATGTGGGAGGAGAGCGACTTCTCCCGGCCCGACGAGGAGAAGACCGTGAAGGGGCAGCTGTCGGTCTGGCGCGTCACCGGGACGTGAGGGCCGCCGCCCGTCGGCTGACCGCGCCCCTGCTCTACCTGCTGCTGGCCGTGCTCGGGCACCTGCCCGCGCTCCGGTCGCTCGCCACGACGACGCAGTGCGCCTGCCGAGACGCCCCCCAGACCGACTGGTTCCTCGCCTGGACGCCGTCGGCCCTGCTCTCCGGACGCACCCCGTTCGTCTCGCACGCCCTGGGCGTCCCCGACGGCGTCAACCTGATGTGGAACACCCTGCTGCCGCTGCCGGGCGTGCTGCTCGCCCCCGTGACGCAGACGGTCGGGGTGCTGGCCAGCCACACGCTGCTCGGGGTGCTGGCGTTCGCCCTGTCGGCGACGAGCATGTGGGCGGTCGCCGGGCGCTGGGCGCCGTGGCCGCCGGCCCGGTTCGCCGCGGGCCTGCTGTACGGCTTCTCGCCGTACCTGGTCGCGCAGGGCAGCGGCCACCTCAACCTCTCGCTCGTCGCCCTGCCGCCCCTGGTGCTGCTCCTGCTCGACGACCTCCTGGTGCGCCAGACCCGGTCCGCCGTCGGCCGCGGGGTGCTCCTCGGACTGGTCGCGACCGCGCAGCTGCTCACCACCGAGGAGGTCCTCGCGAGCACGTTCGTCGTCTGCGCCTGCGGCCTGCTCGTCCTGGTGGCGCAGCACGGCCTGGCCGGGAAGCTCCGGCACGCGGCCGTGGGACTGGGGTCGGCCGCGGTGGTGCTCACCCTGCTCGCCGCCTACCCCCTGTCGGTCCAGTTCGGCGGGCCGCAGCGGGTGACCGCCCCCGTCCAGGACGCCTCCCCGTACGCCGCGGACCTGCTCGGCGCGGTCGTCCCGACGACCTTCCAGCTGCTCGGCACCTCCCTCACCCGCGACTGGGGCGGCAACGCCAGCGAGAACGGCAGCTACCTCGGCGGGCCGCTGCTGCTCGTGCTCGTCGGCCTGGCCGTGGCCCACCGGAAGGTCGCCGTCGTGCGCTTCGCGGGGGTGCTCGGCGTCGTCGTGTGGGTGCTGTCGCTGGGGGAGCGGCTGCACGTCGGCGGGACGGACACCGGCGTGCCGCTGCCCTTCGCGCTCCTGGCGCGCCTGCCGGTGCTGGAGAACATGGCCGCGGTCCGCTACAGCCTCTACGTCGTGCTGTGCGCGGCCCTGGTGCTCGCGGTCGGGCTGGACCGGCTGCACGCCACCGGCCGGCTGCGGCTGCTGCCCGCGGGCGTCCTCGCCCTGGCCTGCCTGGTCCCGCTGCTGCCGGCCTGGCCCTACGACTACGTCGAGGCCGACGTGCCGCCGTACTTCACCAGCGCGGCGGTCCGGGCCGTCCCGGAGGGCAGCGTCGCGCTGACCTACCCGGTCCCGCGCTTCCCGGAGAGCGCGCCGATGCTGTGGCAGGCGGAGGCGGGCTTCCGCTACCGGTCGCTCGGCGGCTACGTGATCACCCCGGAGGCCTCGGGCGCCGGCACGTTCACCGGCAGCCGCACCTTCCTCGAGCAGCTGCTGGCCGACGTGCGCCGGGGTGCGCCGGTCCCGCGCAGCGCCGCGCTGGACGCGCGGGTCCGGGCCGAGCTCGCCGACCTGCGGGTCGACAGCGTCCTGGTCGCCCTCCCGACGCCGGGGTCCGGGGAGGTCCAGCGCTACGTGACCAGCCTGCTCGGTCGGGGACCTGACGTCGTCACGGGCGACGTCGCCGCCTGGTACCACGTGCGTGACGCGGCGGGCTGACGGGGCGCAGACTGGGGTCCCGCGAGCACCGAGAGGAGGCGTCATGAGCTGTCCTGAGTGCGGTTGCGAGAAGGAGTAGCCCGTCGCGGCTCCCGCCGGCCCGCCCGGCGGGAGCCGGACTAGCGCCAGCTGTCGGCGGACCCCACGACCTTGGCCGGGACTCCCGCCACGACCGCGCCCGCCGGCACGTCCCTGCTCACGACCGCGCCGGCCGCGACGACGGCGCCGTCCCCGATCGTGACGCCCTTGAGGACGACGGCCCGGGTGCCGACCCAGACGCGGTCCCCGATGACGACGGGGGCCGCGCTCGGCCGCTCCACGCCGCCGACGGTGAGGGCGTGGAAGTCGTTGTCGAGCACCTGGACGTCCCAGGAGAAGGTGCAGAACGCGCCGATCGTGATGCCGGTGGCGCACAGGAGCTTCGTGCCGGTCCCGTTGACGTTCGTGCCGTGGCCGAACGTGAGCTGCCCGCCGTCGACGACGACCCGCACCCCGCGCTGCAGGCTGACGACGCCCTCGCAGTGCAGGCTCGCGCCCTCGCGGACCCGGACGACGCTCGCGTCGTGCTCGCTGGACAGCCCGAAGCTCCCGAGGCCGATCCGCAGGGCGCCGCCCTGGCTGACCGTGATCCGCTCGGCGCCGTCGAGGACGGTCCGGCTGCCGATCCAGATCGGTCGGGGCCGCTCGCCCCGCAGGCGCGGCAGCAGCCGGTGGCGGGCGGCACCGGCGTAGAAGGCGCGCAGGCTGGTCTCGCCCGGGCCGGCCAGCTCGTGGGCCAGCGCCCGGTAGGTGGCGAACTCGGAGGCGGCCACGCTCAGACGACGCGGCGGGCAGAGGTCAGGGCCCGCTCGGCCACCTCGACGGGCGCGGGGCTCGCGGGGTCGAGCATCCCGAAGCGCATCTTCTTGGTGTGCTCGAGGGTGTCCTCGATGAGGGCGCGGTTGGTCCGCAGCAGGTCGCCGATGATCCCGACGATCACGCTCATGAAGCTCATGACCAGGAAGACCGTCCCGACCAGCAGGGACTGCACGTGGCTGCCGTCGTTGCCGGACGCCTTGAGGACGGCGTAGCGGGCGAAGGGCAGCAGGCCGAGGACGCCGAACAGGCCGGCGAGGACGCTGAAGATCACGTACGGCTTGTACATGATGTAGGCCTTGACGATGGCCCCGGACGACTTGAGCACGTGCTGCCAGGTGCTCGTGAACAGGCGCGACTCACGGGTCTTCGGGTTCGTCCGGACCGGGACGGACTCGATCTTCATCCGCTTGTTGCCGGCCTGGATGATCGTCTCCATGCAGTAGCTGAACTGCGTGATCGTGTTCAGCAGCATGAGCGAGTCGCGGGAGTAGGCGCGGAAGCCGCTCGCGGCGTCGGGCAGCTCGGTCCCGGCCGCCTTGTTGACGACTGCGCTGCCGAGCTTCTGCAGCAGCACCTTGGGGCCGGAGAAGTGCTCGACGAGGTGGACCTGCCGGTCGGCGATGACGACGTCGGCCCGGCCCTCGAGGATCGGCTGCACCAGGTCCGGGATGCGCTCCTGCGGGTACTGGTTGTCGCCGTCGGTGTTGACGACGATGTCTGCCCCGAGCTCGAGCGCCCGCTGCACGCCGTCGTGGAAGGAGCGGCCGAGCCCGCGGTTGCGCGCGTGGCGGACGAAGTGGGTAACGCCGTGCGCGCGCGCCACCTCGACGGTCCGGTCGGTGGACCCGTCGTCGATGATCAGGACGATGATCTCGTCGATGCCCGGGATCTGCGTCGGGATCGTCGACAGGACGAGGGGGAGGGTCTCCTCCTCGTTGAGGCAGGGGACCTGGACGACGAGGCGCACAGCGAGCTCCTTCAGGCCTTCGTGGCCCAGACGATCGTCCAGGGGTAGGGGGTCGCCACGGCGCGCACGGACGCGACCTGCGAGACGAAGCGCTGGAAGCCGGCGCCGGTCCAGTGGTTGAGGTGCCCCGGGGTGTTGCCCAGGTCCTTCAGGTAGCGCCCGGTCAGCAGGTTGGAGCCGCGGAAGAACGGCTCGTGCGGGACCGACAGCAGCAGGTGGCGGCTGGTCATGCGGGCCAGCTCGCGCAG
>JAOPWW010000194.1 GCA_025965495.1 Frankiales bacterium | reverse complement strand
CCGTGCGGGCCAGCGCCCGCTCGGCCGAGCGCAGGTTGCCCGAGCCGTAGTCCAGCACGACGACCTTTTTGGGAGCGCTCACGCGTCCTCCCCGTGACGCAGCCACAGCGCCCGCAGGTGCGCGGCGCACCCGGTGAACGCGCCGGCCACGAACATCACGTAGAGGACGGTGGCCGCCTTCACCGCTTCGCCACCGCCAGGTAGAGGAAGGCGGCGCCGAGCACCGGGAAGAACACCGTCTCGACGCCGGCGTCGCCGTCGCGCAGCGCCTGCCAGACCTCCGGCAGTCCGAGCACGGCGATGACCAGCACGATCAGACCGGTCAGCCAGTGGGTGCGGACGGCGGTCACAGCGTGCCCTTGGTGCTCGGGATCCCCGCCACGCGCGGGTCGAGCGCGACGGCGTCTCGCAGCGCGCGGGCGACGGCCTTGAACTGCGCCTCGACCAGGTGGTGGGCGTTGCGGCCGGACAGCACGCGGACGTGCAGCGCGATGCCGGCGGTCGCCACGAAGGACTCCCAGATGTGACGGGTCAGCGTGGTGTCGTAGGAGCCGATCAGCTCGACCATGTCGGGCTCGACGTGGACGACGTAGGGCCGCCCGGACAGGTCGACGGCCGCCTGCACGAGGCACTCGTCGAGCGGCACGAGGGCGTCGCCGAAACGGCGGATCCCGGCCTTGTCGCCGAGCGCCTCCTTGAGCGCCTGCCCGAGCGCGAGCGAGGTGTCCTCGACGGTGTGGTGCGCGTCGACCTCGAGGTCGCCCTTGGTGCGGACGGTCAGGTCGAAGCCCCCGTGGCGGCCGAGCTGGGCGACCATGTGGTCGAAGAAGGGGACGCCGGTCTCGCTGCTGGACTGCCCCGTGCCGTCGAGGTCGAGCTCGACGAAGACGTCGGACTCCTTGGTCGTGCGGGAGACCGTGGCGGTGCGGCGGCGGGTGCCCGCGGCGTCCTGGAGGGCGGCAGAGGGCGACGTCATGCCACAACCGTAGCCAGGGCGCGCAGGAACGCCGTCGTCTCGTCCACGGTGCCGGCGTTGACCCGGAGCCAGCCCGCGAGGCCCGGCCCGGTGCTGACGTCGCGGACCAGGACGCCCTCGTCGAGCAGCGCCTGCCACGTCCGGGCCGGGTCCCCGAAGGGGCCGAAGAGCAGGAAGTTCGCCTGCGTCGGCACGACGGTGAGGCCCAGGCGCTCGATCTCGGCCACCATCCGGTCGCGCTGCGCCTTGACCGCCTCGACCGTCCCCAGCAGCTCCGCCTCGTGCGCCAGCGCCGTGCGGGCGGCGGCCTGGGTGAGCGCGGACAGGTGGTACGGCAGCCGGACGAGCTGCAGGGCGTCGACGACGTCGGCGCTGGCCGCGAGGTACCCCAGCCGGGTGCCGGCCATGGCGAACGCCTTGCTCATGGTCCGGCTGACGACCAGGCGCGGGAGCTCCGCCAGCAGGGTCGTGGCACTGGGCAGGTCGCTGAACTCGGCGTAGGCCTCGTCGACGACGACCATCCCCGACGTCGCCTCGTGCACCGCCCGGACGACGTCGTGGGTGGTCTCGGTGCCGGTGGGGTTGTTCGGCGTCGTGAGGAAGACGACGTCGGGCCGGTGCTCGCGGACGGCGGCGACGGCGAGCTCGACGGTCAGCACGAAGTCGGCGGGGCGCTGGACGGCGACCCAGCCGGTGCTGGTGCCGGCGGACAGCAGCGGGTGCATGGAGTAGCTCGGCTCGAACCCGAGCGCGGTGCGGCCGGGACCGCCGAAGGCCTGCAGGACCTGCTGGAGCACCTCGTTGGAGCCGTTCGCCGCCCAGACCTGCCCGACGTCGAGCGGCACGCCGGTCTGGCGGGTCAGGTAGGCCGCCAGGTCCGCGCGCAGGGCGACGGCGTCGCGGTCGGGGTAGCGGTTGAGCGTCGTCGCGGCCTCGCCGACGGCCTTCTCGAGGGCGGCGACCAAGCCCGCACTGGGCGGGTGCGGGTTCTCGTTGACGTTGAGCCGCACGACGTCGAGCAGTTGCGGCGCCCCGTACGGCTTCTTGCCGACGAGGTCGTCGCGCACGGGGAGACCGGTGGGCAGGCTCACTGTCGCTGCCGGATCTGCACGGCCTCCACGTGGCTGGTCAGGTCCTCGGCCCCGCCGAGGGCGGCGACGTGGGGGGCGACGGTCGCGAGCGCCACTGCGCTGTACTCGATCAAGGACATGCGCTTGAGGAAGCTCTGCGCCGACAGGCCGGCCGAGAAGCGCGCCGTGCCGCCGGTGGGCAGGACGTGGTTGGAGCCGGCGAGGTAGTCGCCGAGGCTGACCGGGGTGTGGTTGCCGATGAAGACGGCACCGGCGTTGCGCACCCGGCGGGCACGCTCCGGCGCGTCGGCGGTGATGACCTCGAGGTGCTCGGCCGCCCAGGCGTCGACGACGGTCAGCCCGTGATCGAGGTCGTCGACCAGGACGAAGGCGCTCTGGCCGGTCAGGGCCGTCTCGACCCGCTCGCGGTGCTTGGCGGCAGGGACCTGCTTGCCGAGCTCGACCTCGACGGCGTCGAGCAGGTCGGTGCTGGGCGTGACGAGCAGGCAGGCCGCCAACGGGTCGTGCTCGGCCTGCGCGACCAGGTCGGCGGCGACGTACGCGGCCACGGCGGTGTCGTCGGCGAGGATGCCGATCTCGGTGGGTCCGGCCTCGGAGTCGATGCCGCACCGGCCCTGGACCAGGCGCTTGGCGGCGGCGACGTAGACGTTGCCGGGGCCGGTGATGACGTCGACCGGCGCGCACTCGCTGGTGCCGTAGGCGAACATCGCCACCGCCTGAGCGCCCCCGACGGCGTAGACCTCGTCGACGCCCAGCAGCGCGCACGCCGCCAGCACCGCCGGGTTCGGCCGGCCGCCGAACTCCTGCTTGGGCGGGCTCGCCACCGCCAGGCTCCCGACGCCGGCCACCTGCGCGGGCACGACGTTCATCACCACGCTGCTCGGGTAGGCGACCAGCCCGCCCGGGACGTACAGCCCGACGCGGCCGACGGGCACCCAGCGCTCGGTCACGGTCGCGCCGTCGACGACCTGGACGACCTCGTCGTCGCGCAGCTGCGCCCGGCTCACGGTCGTCGCCCGGGCGATGGCCTCCTCGAGAGCCGCGCGGACCGCGGGGTCGAGCTGGTCGAGCGCCTCCTGCAGCGCCTCGACCGGGACCCGGAGCTCCTGCAGCTCGACGCCGTCGAAGCGGGCGGTCGCCTCGCGGACGGCGTCGTCGCCGCGGTCGCGGACGGCCTCGACGACCGGCCGGACGGTCTCGACGGCGCTCGACACGTCGAGGACGGCGCGCGGGAGCAGGTCGAGGGCGGGAGCGTCGTGCCGCCCGCGGAGGTCGATGCGGGTCAGCACGGGAGCGCTCCTCGGGTCAGCGGCGGGGTCCCGAGCCTACCGGCGGGACCTCGCCGAGCGCCTCCGGCGCAGCGCTGCAGCCGCCGACGTGAGCAGTCCCACGCCGACGACGGGGAGCGCTCCGCTCGCAGGGGCGGCGGGGTCGGTCTGCGGGACGACCACGCTGCTGTCCGTCGCACCTCCCAGGAGAAGGTCGGCGCTGCTGCTGTTGCCCGTGCTGCCCAGGGAGACGGTCAGGCGCAGCACCCCGCCGGGCACCAGAGGAGCCTGGGACGCCGACAGGTCGAAGGCCAGCCGGGTCGTGTCGGACGCCCGCTGCGAGACGTTGCCGCTGCTGCCGCTGCCGGCGGGGGCGCAGGCGGTGCCGCCGGGGCCACAGGACTCGAGCGTGGCGAGGACCGATCCCGTCCGGGTGCCCCCACCGTTGCCGCCCGTCAACCGGACGAACAGCACGACGCGCGGCACGCCGTCGACGGCCCCGGCGGCGTCGACGGGCCGCTCGAAGACCCGGACGGGCGGCAGGGGCAGGTCGCCCGCCGCGGAGGCGGCGTCGACCAGGGAGCCGCCCGCGGTCAGGTAGGAGGTCTGCTCGCGCACG
>JAOPWW010000164.1 GCA_025965495.1 Frankiales bacterium | reverse complement strand
AGCGCCGTCGTCGTGGCGGCCGGGGTCGCGGCAAGGGCGAGGGCGGCGAGGGCGCGTCCGCCGACGCGGGCGAGCACGCGGCGGAGTAGTCACCGCCGTGCGGCTGCTCCTGCTGGCCGACACGCACGTCCCCAAGCGCGCGAAGGACCTCCCCCCTGCCGTCTGGGAGGAGGTCGCGCGCGCCGACGTCGTCGTCCACGCCGGCGACTGGGTCGACGTCGCCCTGCTCGACCTCCTGCAGGAGCGGTCGCGGTCGTTGCTGGCGTGCTGGGGCAACAACGACGGTCCGGCCCTGCGCGCACGGCTGCCCGAGGTCGCCCGGGCCGAGCTGGAGGGCGTGCGGGTCGCGGTCGTCCACGAGACCGGCGCGTCCACCGGCCGGGAGCGGCGCGCCGAAGCGGCGCACCCCGACGTCGACCTGCTCGTGTTCGGCCACAGCCACATCCCCTGGGACACCACGACGCCGGCCGGGATGCGGCTGCTCAACCCCGGCTCGCCGACCGACCGGCGCCGTCAGCCGGTCTGCACGTACCTGACGCTGACGCTCGCCGACGGCGGGGTCTCCGACGTCGTCCTGCACCCGCTGCCTAGGCTCTCCGCGTGAGCCTGCTGCCCCCCGGTGCCCGTCCGACCGTCCTCGACCTGCCGTCCGGCCCGCTCGCGGCCCACGTCCAGGAGCCGTCCGGGACCGCCCGCGCGACGGTCCTGCTCGTCCCGGGCTTCACCGGCAGCAAGGAGGACTTCCGGCTGCTGCTCCCGCCGCTCGCCGAGGCCGGCCTGCGGGCCGTCGCGGTCGACCAGCGCGGTCAGTACGAGTCGCCCGGCCCCGACGACGACGCCGCCTACGCCGTCGAGGCGCTCGGCGCCCACCTGGTCGAGGCGGCCCGCTCGCTCGAGGCCCCCGTCCACCTGGTCGGCCACAGCTTCGGCGGCCTGGTCTCCCGCGCGGCCGTCCTGCAGGACCCGAAGGCCTTCGCGTCGCTGGTGCTGATGAGCAGCGGTCCGGGCGCGCTCGGCGGGACCCGGGCCGACATGATGCAGTTCCTGCGCCCCCTGGTGGAGCAGGGCGGCCTGCCGGCCGTGCGTGCGGCGGTGGAGGCCGTCGAGGCGGAGGACCCGCGGGCCCAGGCGTTCTCGCAGGACTTCCGCGACTTCCTGCGAGCCCGGTTCCTCGCCAGCAGCCAGACCGGGCTGCTCGCGATGGGCGACGCCCTGCTCGGCGAGCCGGACCGGGTGGCCGACCTCGCCGCGGCGGGGGTGCGCACGCTGGTCCTGCACGGCGCGGACGACGACGCCTGGACGCCGGCGTCGCAGGCCGACATGGCGGTGCGGCTCGGTGCGGAGCACGTCGTCGTCGCCGGCGCGGCCCACTCGCCCGCCGTCGAGAACGCGCCCGACACCCTCGCCGCACTGCTCGTCTTCTGGGGCTGACCCCCGTGCGTCCTGCGGTGCGCCGCCTGTCGTAGACCCTGGTGCAGGACGTCCCGGGTCAGGCGTCCTGCAGTGCGCCGCCTGTCGTAGACCCTGGTGCAGGACGCACGGGTCAGGCGAAGCCGGGCTCGCCGTCCGGGTCCTCCGGCGGCAGGGTGCCCTGCTCCTCGGGCGTCTGCTCGCCCTGGCCCGGCGCCTGCTGGGCGCCCGGGTCGGTCGTCGGGATGCCGGGGATGTCCTCGTGGGGCTGCGTCATGACGTCGTCGTGCCCGCGGAGGACTGCTGCGCCACCTCGAAGGCCCAGATCGTGCTGCCGGTCGCGGCCGGACGGGCTCCCTCGGGGCGCCCGCTGGCCTGGGCGTGGCCCTGGCCGAACGACTGCGACTCCCGCCAGGAGGTGAAGTCGGCCTCGGAGCGCCACCGGGTGTAGACGAGGTAGTCGCTGGTGCCCTCGAGCGGCCGGAGCAGCTCGAAGTGCTCGAAGCCGGGCGCGCTGTCGACGGCGCCCTGCCGGGCGGCGAAGCGCTCCTCCAGAGTCGATCCGGCGCCGTCGGGGACGGTCAGGACGTTGATCGCGACGTAGCTCATGGGGCCATCCTCTCCGGGGTGTACGCCGGGCGCACCCGTGGGACCGTAGCGAGGTGACCTCCGCGCCCGAGCTCGACGCCGACCCCGGCCTGTTCGGGCCCGACAGCGTCACCTGGCGCGTCCACGCAGACCCCTCGATGGCGCTCGCCGGCCTGCGCGCCCTGCTCCTGCAGGCCGTCCACCCGCTGGCGATGGCCGGCGTCGCCCAGCACAGCGACTTCCGGCAGGACCCGTGGGGCCGGCTGTTCCGCACGGCCGACTACGTCGGCGTCACCACCTTCGGCACCACCCGGGAGGCCCGGATCGCCGGGGCCAAGGTCCGGGGCATCCACGGCAGGCTCGCCGGCACCGAGCCCGAGTCCGGCACGCCGTACCGGGTGAGCGACCCGGAGCTGCTGCGCTGGGTCCACTGCGTCGAGGTCGAGTCCTTCCTGTCGACGGCGGTGCGCTGCGGGCTCCGGCTGTCGCGCGAGGAGCAGGACCGCTACTACGGCGAGCAGACCCTGCAGGCCTCGCTGGTCGGCCTCGACCCCGACGACGTCCCGGGCAGCGTGGACGAGGTCGCGGCGTACTTCGCCGACGTCCGGCCGCAGCTGCGGGTCACCGCCGAGGCGCGACGCGCTGCCCTGTTCGTCCTCTGGCCGCCGATGCCCGCGCTGGTGCAGGTCGGCACGCCGGCGCGTCCGGCCTGGGCCGCGCTCGCGACGGCGGCCTTCGCGATGCTCCCCCGCTGGGCCCGCCGCCTGTACGCCCTGCCGGGGCTGCCGACGACGGACGTCGCCGCGACCGCCGCCGGGCTCGCCTTCCGCACCGGAGTGCTCGTCGTGCCGGAGGGCCTGCGCCAGGGCCCGCACGTGACGGCCGCCCGCGAGCGGCTCGGGCTGGGCTGAGGGTCTCAGCCGAGCACGTGCCGGCCCAGGACGAGCCCGGCCACCACCAGCCCTCCCCCGGCGACGACGTCGGCCGCCCGCACCACAGCCGGCGTCAGGGCCCGACGCGCAGCCGCCGTCGCCAGCGCCAGGCAGGTGACCCAGGCCAGGCTCCCGAGCCCGACACCGGTGACCAGCGGCACGCGGGCAGCGTCCGCACCGACTGACGCTGCCGCGAACGCGCCCGCCCAGGAGCCGATGGTCAGGGGGTTCGCCGCCGTCGCCAGCACGGCCAGTCGCAGGGCTGCTGGGAAGGTCGTCGGGGTGGTCCGGACGCTCTCGCCCGGAGGCCGCAGCGCCGACCGCAGGGTCAGCGTCCCGAGGACGACCAGCACGACAGCGCCGACCGTCCCCACGGCGACCTCGACGCGCGGCAGCACGAGCACCGCCCCGAGGCCGGCCGCCCCGAGACCCGCGTAGACCGTGTCGACAAGGGCGATCCCGCAGCCGACGCCGAGCCCGGGCCGGAGGCCGCTGCGCAGTGTGGTCCGGACGAGCAGCAGCGTCATGGGCCCCACCTGCAGGGCGACCAGCAGCCCGAGACCGGCGCCCAGCAGCACGTCTCCCACGCCGTCAGGGTGCCGGTGCGGTCCAGCGGGTTGCGGCTAGG
>JAOPWW010000130.1 GCA_025965495.1 Frankiales bacterium | reverse complement strand
TGCTGCGCCGCGTCCTCGACCTCGACCCCGAGCTGCTGCTGCCGCTGGTGGTCGACCGGTTCGGCGCGTCCCAGAAGGCCGCCGTCGACCTCGTCGCCGAGCAGGTCGTGGCCGGCCCCGCCGACGGCAGCGTGCGCGAGGTCGACCCCCACCTGGCCGCCCTGTGCGTGCTGCTCACCGTGCAGTCGTTCTTATTCTCCGCCCGCATCGTCGAGGCCGAGCGCGCCGGTGGCGCCGTCGGCGACGAGCTCCGCCGCCTCCTGGACGGGTACCTCCGATGACGCTCCTCACCGCCGCCCGCCGCGCCGCCGACCTCGACGCCCTCACGACCGGGTCGGTCGACCTGCTCGTCGTCGGCGGCGGCGTCACGGGCTGCGGCGTCGCCCTGGACGCCGCCTCCCGCGGCCTGAGCGTGGCCCTCGTCGAGGCCGCGGACCTCGCCCACGGGACCTCCCGCTGGTCCTCAAAGCTGGTCCACGGCGGGCTGCGCTACCTCGCCACCCACGACTTCGACCTCGTCCTGGAGAGCGCCCGCGAGCGCGACGTCCTGCTGCGCCGGACCGCCCCCCACCTGGTCCGGCCGCTGCCGATGGTCGTGCCGCTGAGCCGCGACCTGTCGCCGCGCTCCGGCGTCCTGTTCGACGTCGGGCACCGGGTCGCCGACGGCTTCCGCCTGGCCGCGCGTACGCCCCGGTCGGCCCTGCCCCGTCCGCGGCGGCTGTCGGTCTGCGAGACCACCCGCCTGCTGCCCGCCGTCCGCCGCGACGGCCTGCGGGGAGCGCTGCTCAACTGGGACGGCCAGCTCGAGGACGACGCCCGGCTCGTCGTCGGCATCGCCCGCACCGCTGCTGCGCACGGGGCCCGGCTCGTCACCTACGCGCGCGCCCTGTCCGTCGACGGGACGGGGGCGACCGTCCGGGACGAGCGCACCGGCGCGACCCTGCGGATCGCGGCCCGCGCCGTGGTCAACGCGACCGGGGCGTGGGCCGACACGCTCGCGCCGCAGACCCGGCTGCAGCCGAGCAAGGGCGTCCACCTCGTGCTGCAGGCCGCCACCCTCGGCAGCCCGACGGCGTCGATGACCGTCCCGGTCCCGGGCGAGCCGAACCGGTACGTCTTCGCGCTGCCCCACCCCGACGGCCTCGTCCACGTCGGCCTCACCGACGACGCCCTCGACGGCCCCGTGCCCGACGTCCCCCCGGTGCTCGACAGCGAGGTCGAGTTCCTCATGACGACGCTGTCCCGCGGCCTGGAGCTCCCGCTGTCGCGGTCCGACGTCGTCGGCTCGTTCGCCGGGGTCCGGCCGCTGCTGGCCGGGGTGCAGGGACGCACCGCCGACCTGTCGCGCCGCCACGCGGTGCGGCTCGGGGACGACGGCGTGTGGACCGTCTACGGCGGCAAGCTCACGACCTACCGGCGGATGGCGCAGGACGCGGTCGACCTGCTGACCGACGTCCCGTGCCGCACCCGGGACCTGCCGCTGCTCGGCGCCGTGGGGCCGGTCACCAAGGGCGTGCCGGCCCGGCTGGTGCGCCGCTACGGCGCGGAGGCCGGCGCCGTGGCAGCCCTGGCCGACGACGACCCGCGGCTGCTGGAGCCCGTCGCCCCCGGCGTGCCCGTCCTCGGGGTCGAGCTGGCCTGGGGCGTGCACGCCGAGGGAGCGCTCACGGTGGCCGACCTGCTCGAGCGGCGGACCCGGCTGTCGTTCGTGGGGGAGTGGGAGCGGGCGGCGCGGCCCGCGGCCGAGCAGGCGCTCGGGGCGAGCGTCTAGGAGACGGCGGCCCGGATCACCAGCGCGAGGCGGCGGCTCTCGGCCGCGGTCAGGTGGGTGCCGTCGACCTCGACCGGCGTCCCGTCCACCGTCGCGGGGCAGCGGCCGTGCCAGCAGAACCAGCCGGTGGTGTCGACGAAGCGCACCCCGACGGCCGCGCCCGCCGCCCGCTCGGCCGCGCCGATGGCCGACCAGACCGGCCGCACCGGACGGACGCAGTCCTGGGCCGACCCGACCCGGGTCGCGCACGACTGGAGGTTGCCGGCCTGCGGCGGCGCGGCGAGCACCACGACCCGCCGCTGCGGAGCGCGGACGCTGCGCAGGACCCCCTCCAGCTGCCGCTGCCACGCCGGCGCGTCCTCGACGCCCACCGCCCGGGCTGCCACCGTGTAGCTGCCGGCGACCAGGACCAGGTCCGGCGCCAGCCGGCGGGTCACGTCCAGCACGCGGGTCCGGTGCAGGCGGCAGCCGGGGCTGACGGCGTCGTCGGGGGCGCCGAGCGCGCACTGCCGCCGGGTGAGGACGTGCAGGCGGTAGCCGCGGGGCTCGAGCGCGGCGCGCAGCCCGGGCAGGTAGCTGATGCCGACCGAGTCGCCGAGCAGGACGGCGTCGCGGGTGGCCGAGGGAGGGCCGTACACGCAGGCGTCCTCGCGCTCGGGGAACACGTCGAGGCAGTCGTCGGCGACCCACTCCGGGGCGGCCGCTCGCTCCAGGTCCTCCAGCGGCGGGTCGAGCCGCCCGAGCTCCTCGCGCGCGAGCCCGGCCCGGACCGCGGCCTGCAGCTGCGGGACCGAGGTGTACGCGTCGGCCGGGGGCCGCTGGGCGGTGCCGCCGCCGGGCAGGCGCACGAGGGTGGGCCGGGCCGCGCTGCTCGCGACGACGCCGTCCGGGGCCCGGGCGGTGAGGCCGGAGCTGGTGAGGACGACGGCGAGCGAGCCGGCGAGCACGAGCGGCAGGGCCAGTCGCGGCAGCCGGGGCGCCGCGGGCCGGGCGACCCGCAGCGGCTGCTCCACCAGGGCGTAGGACACGGCGCCGAGGGCCAGGCTCAGGGCGAGCAGCGCCGGCCCCAGCCAGGCCGGGCGGTCCGGCCGCAGGGCCGCGCCGAGGACCGCCACGGGCCAGTGCCACAGGTAGAGCGAGTAGCTGATCCGGCCCAGGTAGCGCGGGAGCGGCAGGGACAGCAGCCGCCCGGCGCCGCCCGTCCGGCCGCCCGCCCCGCCGGCGAGCACCGCCACCGTGGACGCGACCGGCAGCAGCGCCGCCAGCCCCGGGAACGGCACCCCGGGCCGCAGCACGAGGGCGCTCGCGACGACGCCGGCGAGCCCGAGCAGCGACAGCAGGTGCGCGGTCCGGACGCGGAGGGCCTCGGCCCGGCCGACGTGGAGGGCGAGCAGCGCCCCGGCGGCGAGCTCGTAGGCGCGGGCGGGCGTCGAGAAGTAGGCGGCCGCTGGGTGGGCCGCGGTGACGTGGACGCTCCAGGCGACGCTGGCGACCAGCACCACGCCGGCGGCGAGGGTCAGCCGCGCGCGCAGGACCCGGGCGCTGCGGGTCGCCAGCAGCAGCACCACCAGCGGCCACACCAGGTAGAACTGCTCCTCCACCGCGAGCGACCAGTACTGCTGCACCGGCGACGGCGGGCGCGTCTGGGAGAAGTAGTCGGTGCCGAGCGAGGCGAAGCGCCAGTTCGCGGCCGAGAAGGCCGCCCAGACGGCGTCGCGGGCGGTCTGCGCGGCCCGCACCGGCAGGAACAGCGCCGAGGCCGCGACGCAGGTGACCGCCAGGACGACCAGGGCGGTCGGCAGCAGGCGACGGACCCGGCGCAGCCAGAACGCCCGGAGCCGGACCCGGCCGGTGCGCTGGGCCTCGCGAGCGAGCAGCCCGGTGATGAGGAACCCGGAGACGACGAAGAACACGTCGACGCCGACGAAGCCGCCGGCCGGACGGCCGAACAGGTGGTCGCCGAGGACGAGCAGCACCGCGACGGCGCGGAGCCCCTCGACGTCGGACCGGAACCTGCTCACCGACCCAGGATGCCCGGGGGTGCGCTCAGGAGACGAGCGGCGGGACGCGCAGGCGCAGGAACGGCACGCGTTCGAGCAGGGCGGTGGCGGCGCGCTGGACCGCGATGGTGTCCCGTGTCAGCAGCCACGACCAGCTGTCCTCGGCCTCCGCGCGGGCCAGGAACGCCACCCGCTTGGCCGGGCCGCAGGCGACGAGCGCCCACTCTCCGGCGAGGCTGTCGTCGGCGCGGAGCGGGACCAGGAGCGGCCGGCTGCGGTCGGCCGGGACGTCGCGCGGCACGCTGGGCCCCAGCACGACGACGACGGCGCTCCCGCTCGCGAGCAGCGCCAGGCTGCGGGCGAGCTCGGGGGGCGGCGGTCCGGGCGTGGGCAGGACCACCAGGCACAGGCTGGTCCCGGCCATGAGGGCGGTGGTCTCGGCGTTGCGGAAGCGGGCGGCCAGCTGGACCGTGGTCGACGGCGCGTGGACGTCGTCGGGGACGGCGGCGGCGGCGCGGCCGTAGACCGAGGACCGGGGGGCGGGCGCCCGCTTCGCGGCCTGGGGCTGCCGGAGGGCGAGCACGGCGGCGCGCAGCCGCTGGGCGCTCTCGTCCGCACCGACGGCCGGGTCCCACCCGGTGTCGGTCCCCACCCTCTCGGTCACCATGGGGGTATCGGCGCGCGGGCGCCGGACCTGAGAGGAGTCCTCGTGCAGCGCGTGCCGCCGGGCTGGCCCGAGGAGGTCCTGCCGCCGCAGGCCCCGGACTGGGAGAAGAGCGCGATGGCCTGGCTCTACGACCTGTGCCCGCCCGACTACCGCTCCCACGAGGTCCTGCGCCGCCACCCCGTCCTGCTCGCCCGGTTCGCCGCCGGCCACGTCGCCTCCGCCGTGCAGGCGGCGCGCGAGGGCCTGCGGACGGCCCGGGCAGACCTGCGCGACGTCGTCCCGCCCGAGGCGGTGGAGGCGGCGCTGGCGGCGTACGACCGGGAGGGCCGGCGCCTCGTCCGGGCGGGCCGGCAGGTCGCCCTGGTGGACGCCGCGCTGCGCGGGGAGCGCCACGTGCCGCGGCTGTAGGAGGCGGCGCCGCGCGGGTATCGGTCGCGCGCACGGGGGTGTTGTCCCCGTGCTGTCCGGGTCCTGCCGGGACACGCGCACGTCCGTCCGTCGAGCGGCTGCGAACGCCGTTCGGACCTAGACTCAGGCCCCCGCCCCGACCCCGCCAGGAGCCCCCCGTGAGCCTGCTCGAGAGCGTGCAGGGTCCTGCGGACCTCAAGCGCCTGACGCCGGGCCAGCTCCCCGTCCTGGCCGCCGAGGTCCGCGACTTCATGATCGACGCCGTGTCCCGCACCGGCGGGCACCTCGGCCCGTCGCTCGGCGTCGTCGAGATCACGCTCGCGCTGCACCGGGTGTTCGACAGCCCGCGCGACCGCGTGCTCTGGGACACCGGCCACCAGGCCTACGTCCACAAGATCCTCACCGGGCGGCAGGACGGGTTCGCGAGCCTGCGCAAGAAGGGCGGCCTGTCCGGCTACCCGTCGCGCGCCGAGAGCCCCCACGACCTCGTCGAGAACAGCCACGCCTCCACGGCCCTGTCCTACGCCGACGGCCTGGCCAAGGCCTACCGCCTGCGGGGCGAGAAGCGCCACGTCGTGGCCGTCGTCGGGGACGGCGCCCTCACCGGCGGCATGTGCTGGGAGGCGCTCAACAACATCGCGGCCAGCGACCTGCCGGTCGTCATCGTCGTCAACGACAACGGCCGCTCCTACTCGCCGACCATCGGCGGCCTCGCGACCCACCTCGCCGCCCTGCGGATGAACCCCGGCTACGAGCGCGCCCTCGGCACGGTCCGCAACACCGTCCCCCGCACCCCGCTCATCGGCCGGCACCTCTACACGGCCCTGCACGGCCTCAAGCGCGGCATCAAGGACTTCCTGCAGCCGCAGGTCCTGTTCGAGGACCTCGGCCTGAAGTACCTCGGCCCGATCGACGGCCACGACGCCGCGGCCATGGAGGCGGCGCTGACCAAGGCCAAGGAGTTCGGCGGGCCGGTCATCGTCCACGCCGTCACCGTCAAGGGCTACGGCTACCAGCCGGCCGTCGACGACGAGGCCGACTGCCTGCACGGTGTCGGGGTGTTCGACCCGCTCACCGGCAAGCCGATCGGGACCAAGGCCGCCGGCTCGACCTCGGTGTTCTCGGAGGAGATGGTGAGGGTCGGGGCGGAGCGGCCCGACGTCGTCGCCATCACGGCGGCCATGCTGCAGCCGGTCGGTCTGCACGCGTTCAGCGAGGCCTTCCCCGACC
>JAOPWW010000124.1 GCA_025965495.1 Frankiales bacterium | reverse complement strand
CGACGGGACGGGCACCAGCACCAGCGGGCCGGCGACCTCGAGCGCCGTGACGGCGACGGCGAGCGCGGCGCCCAGCGGCCGGGCCAGACCGAGCCGGCCGCGCTCCTTGTGGGCGACGACGGCGCCGCGGACCGCCCCGGAGTAGGGACCGGCGCAGGCCAGCGGCGCCCCGCCGAGCGTCCCGACGGACGGGTCCGCCGACAGCTCCTGCTCGCACTCGCCGCACAGGTCGCGGCCGGGCACGCCGCAGCCCGCGCAGGCGGAGGGGAGGACGAGGTCGAGCAGGTCGCGGAGCACGACGCGGACGCTGCCGCGGCACGTCCGCGGCCACCAGGGCCGGGAGCCGGTCTGTGGACACCCCGGGCCCGTGGAACTACCCGGGGTAGAACGGCTCGCTGCCCGGCGCCTGCTTGACGAACTCCGCGTCCTGCTCGCGGTACAGCGTCAGCGGGCCGCCGGGGTCGGCGTCGCGACGGGCCGCGAGCACCACGGGGCGTCCCGCGGCCGCGGTGAGGCCCACCGGGGTCACCCCCTGGGGCAGGCGGCTGCCGAGGACGGTCACGGTGGCGCCGTCGACCGGGACGCGGGCCGGCAGCACGCCCTGGGGGGAGGTCTCGAGCACGACGAGCCCGGTCCCGGTCTCCCACGCGACGTCGACCACGCCGGTAAGGGTCGGGACGACCTCCTCGAGGTCGGTGATCCGCGGACCGCGGGCCCCCTGGACCAGGCGGCCGACCACCAGGTGGGGCCGGTCCGCGTCCCCGACCAGCAGCGCCACCTTGACGCCGTCGCGGGAGACCCGCACCGCCCGCAGCGGCCGCCCGTCCGACACCACCGGAACGGGGACGGCAGCGCCCTCCGGAGGCAGCAGGACCACCCGGCCCGCGCGCAGCACGAACAGCCCCTGGTCCCCGCTCCCCCACGACGGCGAGGAGACGTCCCCGGACAGCCGGGGCCTGCCGAAGGGACCCGCCTGGGGGCCGGTGCGGAGGTCCGCGCCGCCGTCGTCGCGGCGCGTCAGCAGCCCGAGGAAGCCCGAGGGGCTGCTCGCGGCGACGTCGACCGGCAGCCTGCCCTCGGTGGCGTCGCTGGTGGCGAGCCCGCCGTCGACGAGGCTGCGCAGCGCCCGGTCCGCCACGTACAGCGCCGGGACCCGGCTGGGCAGGCGCTCGGGGTCGTAGGCCGGCCAGGCGTCGGCGTCCTGGGGGGCGGCGCTGCCGTCGACCACGAGCGGGCGGCCCGCGGCCAGCAGGCGCAGCCGGGTGAAGCCGGTCTGCAGCGCTCGCAGCGTCCACACCAGCTGCGCGGACAGGTCCTCGCGGGCGGCCGGGTCGAGCGCCAGCACCTCCGGGGACAGGTCGACGGTGACGGTCCCGTCGGCCGCGGTCTGCACGTCCTGCAGCAGGTGGGTGCCGCCCGGCACGGCCGTCCGGGCGCTGCCGTCGAGCACCCGTGACGGCCCGTCCAGCACGGCCTGGACCAGAGCCTGCGCCGGCGAGGTCCGGGGCAGCCAGCGCAGGTCCGCGACCAGGTGGGGGGCGGCCCCGGAGGCGGCTCCCGCCAGCGGAGGCGCCAGGAAGTGCACGGACCGGGGCGAGAAGGAGCGGCCGAGCGTGGCCGAGTCGAGCCGCAGTCCGCGTGGGAGGGCGGCGATGCGGCACCGGCCGGCGGTGCAGCTCACGCGGTAGTCCTCGGTGTCCTGCCGGGCGCTGCGCCGGTAGACGCCCCGCGCGTCGACCTCCGCGGTCAGCTGCGACACGACCCGGACGGTCTCGGGCGCCGGCTGCGTGACGACCAGCCGCGACGGGTCGTAGACCTTCACCCCGGCCCGATCGTCCCACCGGGCGGCCGCCTCCGGCGTGAGGAACATCCGGGCGACGGCGTGGGCGTCCTCCGGGCTGCGCTGCGCGCCGAGGAACGTGGTGACGATCTCGACCGCCGAGGCCTTCTCCGCGGGCCCGGGCGGCAGCACCTCGACCTCGTCGTCCTTCGCGTTGCCCTCGGGGACGCGTCCCGGCGTCTGCACCCCCCCGGGCAGGGGCAGCCCGCACGCCGTCAGCAGCAGCGCCACGAGCAGCGCCAGCAGGCCCCGCCTCACGGCGTCGCCACCCGGTCCGCGCCGGGCAGGACGTCGACCGGCACGAGCGGGAGCGGGCTCGGCCCGAGCGGGCCGCCGACGCGGGCCGGGAGGGTGACCCGGAACGACGCCCCGACGCCGGGGGCGCCCCACGCCTCGAGCTCCCCGCCGTGCAGCCGGACGTCCTCGCGGGCGATGGCGAGCCCGAGCCCGGTGCCTCCCGTCGTTCGGGCGCGCGAGGGGTCGCCGCGCCAGAACCGGGTGAAGACCAGCTGCTCGTGCCCGGCCCGCAGCCCGACCCCCCGGTCGCGCACGACGACGGCCGCCGTCGTGGGGCCGCCCTGCACCTGGACCTCCACCGGCCGGCCCTCGCCGTGCTCGACGGCGTTGACGACGAGGTTGCGCAGCACCCGCTCGAGCCGCACCTGGTCGACCTCGACCACGACCGGCCCGTCCGAGCGCAGCACCAGCGCGCTGCCCTTGGCCCGGGCCAGCGCCTCGGCCCGGGACAGCACGCGGTCGGCCAGGGCGACGAGGTCGGTGGGCTCGGCGTCCAGCGAGGCGGCCCCGGCGTCGTAGCGGCTGATCTCGAGCAGGTCGACGAGCAGCTCCTCGAAGCGGTCGAGCTCGGTCTGCAGCAGCTCGGCGCTGCGGGCGACCGCCGGCGGGAAGCCCCCGCGGCCCTCGTGCAGGACGTCCGCGGCCATCCGCACCGTGGTCAGGGGCGTGCGCAGCTCGTGGGAGACGTCGGAGACGAACCGCCGCTGCAGCAGCGACAGCTGCTCGAGCCGGCCGATCTGCTCCTGGAGCGAGGCCGCCATGGTGTTGAAGCTGTGCGCCAGCACCGCGAGCTCGTCCTCGCCGCGCGCCTCCATCCGCTCCTCCAGCCGGCCGGCCGCCAGCCGCTCGGCGGTGCGGGCCGCGAGCCGCACCGGCGACACGACCTGCCGGGTGACGAGCAGGGCGATCAGCGCGAGGAGCACGACGAGCAGCAGGCCGGCCGCGGCCGCCGTGCGGCGCACGAGGGCGTAGGTCTGCAGCTCGTCGGCCAGCGGGAAGAACTGCAGCAGCCGGTGCGGCCCGAGCGGCGTCGACAGGACGGTCCCGACCACCAGGGTCTGCTCGGGCCCGTGGTCCCCGTCCGTCTCGGCGTAGGCGTAGGCCGGCGAGGCGGTGGCCAGGCGGGCGGTCAGGGCGGCGGGGACGTCCCCGGGGCCGCGGGCGCCGTAGCGGTACAGGTTGCTGCCGGGCGGTCCCACGACGACGACGTCGTACAGGTCGCCGGTCGCCCCGCGCTCCCCGAGCGTCTCGGTCAGCTGCGCCAGCAGGGCCTCGACGACGAGCTTGTCCTGGCTGGTCGCGGCGTCGAGGACCACCTGCGCCTGCAGCGCCCCGCCGCGCGCCTCCGACAGGGCCGACCGCTGCTTGGCCTCGACGAGCCCGCGCCCGACCTGGTCGAGCAGCAGCGTGGCGAGCAGCAGCACGACGACGCCCGACACGACCAGCGTCGTGGCCACGACCCGCGCCTGCAGCGAGCGCCGCCAGCGACGGGCCAGCCGGCTCCCGGCGTCGGCGAGCGGCGGCAGCACCCGCTCGCGCAGGGCGCCGCCCGCCCCCCGGACCGCTGCGACGGGGACGACCCCCCGGGGCGGGGTGCTCGAGGCGCTGGGGGTGCGCGCCGCGCCGGGCGTGCTCAGCGCGGGCCCGGCGCGCTCAGGGCGGGCCGGCCTTGTAGCCGACCCCCCGGACGGTGACGACGACCTGGGGGTGCTCCGGGTCGCGCTCGACCTTGGCCCGCAGCCGCTGCACGTGGACGTTGACCAGCCGCGTGTCGGCGGCGTGCCGGTAGTGCCAGACCTGCTCGAGCAGGACCTCGCGGGTGAAGACGGTGCGGGGCCGGCGCGCGAGCGCGACCAGCAGGTCGAACTCCAGCGGCGTCAGGGACAGCTGCTCCGGCCGCCCCTCGGTGGTGCGCAGGACGCGGTGGCCCTGCACGTCGATGAGGACCGGGTCGTCCTCCGGGCCGATGGACAGCTGCTCGGGCTCGCCGTCGTCACGCACCCGCAGCCGGGCCCTGACCCGGGCCACGAGCTCCTTGGGCTTGAACGGCTTGACGACGTAGTCGTCCGCGCCGCTCTCCAGCCCGAGGACGACGTCGACCGTGTCGCTGCGGGCCGTCAGCATGACGATCGGGACGCCGCTCTCGGCGCGGATCTGCCGGCAGACCTCGATCCCGTCCAGGCCCGGCAGCATGACGTCGAGCAGCACGACGTCGGGCCGGTCGCGCCGGAACGCCGCGAGCGCGAGGCTGCCGTCGGCGACGAACGACGGCTCGAGGCCCTCGCCCCGCAGCACGATGCCGAGCATCTCGGCCAGCGCCGGGTCGTCGTCGACGACGAGCACCCGGCCCTTCACGCGCGCTCGTCCACAGGCGCCTGCTCGTCCACAGCCCCATGGTCGCACCCGGGCGCAGGGACGGGGGCGCGTGCCACGATGACGACGTCGCCGGGTGGAGTGCCGGCGCCGCAGCGGGACGACACGAGCGGGAGCCGATGAGCGAGCCGACAGGCGCCGGGTGGACCTCCCCCGGCGAGCCCCGCAGGACTCCCCCGCCGGAGCCGCTGGCCGCGCCGCCGGCAGGCGTCCCGGCGCAGGGCTGGTCGGCCGCGCCCGTCCCGTCGTCGTGGCAGGGCCAGGCCCAGGGTCAGGTCCAGGGGCAGCCGGCGTGGCAGGGGCAGGCCGGATGGCAGGGGCAGCCGGCGTGGCAGGGGCAGCCCGGGTGGCAGGGGCAGCCGGCGTGGGAGGGGCAGGCCGGGTGGCAGGGGCAGGCCGGCTGGGCGTCCTCGGTCCCGCAGGCGCCCCGGCCCGGGGTCGTGCCGCTGCGGCCGCTCGGGCTCGGCGAGCTGCTCGACGGGTCGGTCGGGCTGGTCCGCGGCTACCCGCGCCCCGCGCTCGGCGTCTCGGCGGTGCTCGCCCTCGTCACCACGCTGGTGCAGCTCGTGCTCGTGTTCACCCTGCTGCGTCCGCTGTTCGACGTCGACCCGGCGGCGCTGCGCGCGGGGGACACCGACGCCCTGGTCGGCCTGTTCGCGGGTGTGGCCGGCGCCGGGTCCGTGGCGCTGGTCTTCGGCACGGTGTCGTCTGCCGTCCTGTCCGGGTTCATGACCGGCATCGCCGGCAAGGCGGTCCTCGGGCAGCCCCTGACGTCGGCGGAGCTGTGGGCGACCACGCGCTCGCGCCTGCTGCGGCTCGTCGGCGTGGCACTGCTCGTGCCGGTGCTGGCCGTCCTGCCGGTCGCCGTCGGGGCCGCCGTCCTCGCCGGGCTGGCCGTGGTGAGCGGGGCCGCGGGCACGGTCGTCGGGGGCCTGCTGCTGGTCGCGGCCTCGGTCCTGTCCGCCGTGACGTTCGTGCGGCTGTCGTTGGCCTCCCCCGTCGTCGTGCTCGAGGACGCCGGGGTCAGGACGTCGCTGCGACGCTCCTGGTCGCTGGTGCGCGGCTCCTCCTGGCGGGTCCTCGGGGTGCTCCTGCTGACCGTGCTCATCGGCTCGGTCGTCGCGCAGGTGCTGCAGCTGCCGTTCTCGCTGCTCGGCGGCGACAGCAACCCCTTCGCGGCCCTGTCCGGCGGCAGCGGCTCGAGCGTCTCGAGCCGCTCCCTGGCCCTCACCACGATCGGCGCGGGCGTCGCCTCCACCCTGGTCGCGCCCTTCACCGCCGGGGTCCGCGCCCTGCTGTACGTCGACCGGCGGATGCGCGCCGAGGGCCTCGACGTCGCCCTGCAGGCGGCGGCCGTCCGGTCGTGACCCGGCTGGACCTGCTCGCCGCCGGCCTCGGCGACGTGACCCGCGAGGGCGCCCGCCGGGCGGCGCACGACGAGCTCCGGCGCCAGCCGTACCGGGACGCGCAGCCGCCCCTGCTGGTGCGCGTCCTGCAGCGGGTCGTCCGGGCGATCGGGCACCTGCTCGACAGCGTCCCGGGAGTCCCCGGCGGTCGCGGCGGCGTCGTGCTGCTGCTACTGCTGCTGGAAGGGACCGTAGCTGTCGTCGCCGTCCGGCTCGGACCCCTGCAGCGCGGCGGCCGTCGGGGAGCAGGCCTCGACGTCGGGGATAGGCTCACCGCCGCCGGGCACC
>JAOPWW010000105.1 GCA_025965495.1 Frankiales bacterium | reverse complement strand
CTGGTCGAGGCGTTCCGCGACGGCGAGGCGGGCGGGGCGCACGTGCAGTCCGACCACTTCAAGGCCGCGCAGCAGACGCTGCCGCCGTACCTCGCGTCGACGCCGAGGATCGTCAGCACGGAGGTCGACCAGGACGGCTGGAACGAGCTCGGCGAGATGCGGGTCGACTAGCCGGCCCGTGCACGGTGAGGGCGGGGGCCGGTCGGCGCCCGCCCTCCGTGCTGCCCGACGGCAGGAGCGGGGTGACGCTGTCGACGGTTGCAGGAGCGAGGGTCACGGCGTCGAACAGTGCTGCGCCCGGCTGTCGTCCTGCGAGAGGCTCCGCCCGTGATCCGCACCCGCTGGTCGGTCCTGGCCGCCTTCGTCCTCGTCACCTCCGCCAACCAGATGCTCTGGCTGACGTTCGCCCCGATCACGACGTCGTCGGCGGAGCACTACGGGGTGTCGGAAGGGGCGATCGGCGCGCTGTCGGCGGTCTTCCCGCTGCTGTACGTCGTGCTGGCGATCCCCGCGGGCTTCGCCCTCGACCGCTGGTTCCGCGGGAGCCTGGTGGCCGGCGCGTGCCTCACGGCGGCGGGCGGCCTGGTGCGGCTCGTCGGCGACTCCTACGTCTCCCTGCTGCTCGGCGCCCTGGTGGTGGCGTTCGCCCAGCCGCTCGTGACCAACAGCGTCGCCAAGGTCGCGACGGCGTACGCCCGCGACGAGGACCGGCCGCTCGGGATCGCCGTCGGCAGCGCCGGCCTGTTCGCCGGGTTCCTCCTCGCGTTCGGGACCGGCATCGCGCTCGACCACGACCTGCGCCTGCTGCTCGCGGTCCAGGCCGCCTACGCGCTCCTCGGGGCGGCCGCGCTGTCCTGGTCCCTGCGGTACCCGCCGCGGCCGGAGAGCGAGCAGGTCGCCAGCGGGGTCGCGGCGCTCAAGGCGGTCTGGGGCGACCCGGTCATCCGGGCCACCACCACCCTGGTGGTCGTCGGGTTCGGCGTCTTCGTCGGGCTGACCACCTGGCTGCAGGCCCTGCTCGAGCCCGGGGGCATCGACGCCGACACCACCGGCACGCTGCTGATCGTCATGGTGGTGGCCGGCGTCGTCGGCTCGGCCGTCCTGCCGCCCCTGGTCGCGCGGCGCTCGGCCCAGCAGGTCGTGCTCGGGGCCTCGCTCGCGACGACCGTCGTCGGCTGCGCGCTGCTCGCCGTCGTGTCCGGCGCCGTCGCGCTCGGGGTCGTGCTGGCCGTCCTCGGCCTCGCGCTGCTCACGACCCTGCCCGTCGTGCTCGAGCTGACCGAGCGGCGGGCGGGCGCCGCCAGCGGCACGGCCGCCGCGCTGCTGTGGATGGCGGGCAACGCCGGCGGCCTCGTCGTGACGCTGGTGCTGGCGCCGCTGCTCGACCACCCCGGGATCGCGTTCGGGCTGCTGGCCCTCGTGGCCCTCGCGGGCCTGCCCGCCGTACGCGGGGTGAAGGAGCCGGAGCGGGTGCTGGAGACTGCGGCATGAGCCGTCGCACCCTCGTCCTCGCCGCCGCTGCCGGCGCCGCCCTCGCCGCGCACCGCCGGGCCTTCCCCGGCTACGCCACCTCCGACCTGACCGGCCGCACCGCCGTCGTCACCGGCGCCGGGTCCGGCATCGGACGGTCCCTGGCCGTCCTGCTCGCGTCCCGGGGCGCGGCCGTCCACGTCGTCGACGTCGACCTCGCCCGGGCGCAGGCGGTCGCGGACCAGGTCGGCGGGACGGCGCACCAGGTCGACGTCAGCGACGCCGCCGCGGTGCAGGCCCTCGCTGACGCCGTGTTCGCCGCGGGCCCGGTCGACCTGCTGTTCAACAACGCCGGCATCGGCCACGCCGGGGCGGTCGCCGACACGACCCTCGAGGACTGGCAGCGGCTCGTGGCGGTGAACGTCATGGGCGTGGTCCACGGCGTCCACGCGTTCCTGCCGCGGCTGCTCGCCCAGGACAGGCGGTCCGTGATCGTCAACACCGCCTCGATGGCGGGGCTCGTGCCGGCGGCCGGGATGGTGCCGTACGCGACGACGAAGTCGGCCGTCGTCGGGATGTCGGAGGCGCTCGACCGCGAGGTCGTCGGGCGCGGGGTGCGGGTCCACGCGCTGTGCCCCGGCGTGATCGCCACCGACATCATCCGCACCTCGACGATGCGCGGGGACTGGGCCGACCGGCAGGCCGGCATCACCGGGCTCTACGCGACGCGAGGCACCTCGCCCGACGTCGTCGCCCGGCAGGCCCTGGCCGCGGTCGCCGCGGGCCGGAACGTCATCGCCACCCCGCGCTACCAGGTGGTGCCGCCGTGGCTGGTGAAGCGGCTGTCGCCGTCGGTGGGGGCGGCGCTGTCGTCGCGGCTGGTGAACGGGATGGCCGGCTCCACCTCCTCTTGACCGACCCTGAGCCAGACGTGAGGATCCTTCACATGAGCGAGCAGTCGTGGCGCAACTGGGCCCGCAACCAGGCGATGGCACCGGTCCGGGTCGAGCACCCGGGGTCGGTCGACGAGCTCGCCGGCGTCGTCAAGCAGGCGGCGGCCGACGGGCTGCGGGTCAAGGCCATCGGCTCCGGGCACTCGTTCACCGCCATCGGCCTGACAGACGGCGTGCTCGTGCAGCTGGACCGGATGGCGCGCCTGCTGTCGGTCGACCGCGCGACCTCGCAGGTCACGGTCGAGGCCGGGATGGTCCTGCACGACCTCAACGCGCTGCTCGCCGCCCAGGGGCTCGGGCTGACCAACATGGGCGACATCGACGTCCAGACCGTGAGCGGGGCGCTGTCCACCGGCACGCACGGGACCGGCCGCGACAGCGGCGCACTCGCCACCCAGGTCGTCGCGCTCGAGCTCGTGCTGGCCGACGGCAGCGTCGTCGCGTGCAGCCGCACCGAGCGGCCCGAGCTGTTCGCCGCGGCCAGGGTCGGCCTCGGCGCGCTCGGCATCCTCGCGACGGTGACCCTGCAGGCCGAGCCGGCCTTCCTGCTGCGCGCCGACGAGCGCCCCATGCCGCTCGACGAGGTCCTGCGCGACCTCGACGTGCACGTCGCCGACAACGAGCACTTCGAGTTCTACTGGTTCCCCCACACCGACGTCGCCCTCACCAAGCGCAACAACCGCGTCGACGGGCCGGCCGAGCCGCTGCCCCGGGTCAAGGCCTGGGTCGACGACGAGCTGCTCAGCAACGGCCTGTTCGCCCTGACCTGCCGCCTCGGCGCGGCGGTCCCCGCGGTGGTCCCGGCGGTCAACCGGGTGTGCACCAAGGCGCTGTCGGCCCGGACCTACACCGACCGGGCGCCCCAGGTCTTCACCTCCCCGCGGCGGGTGCGGTTCCGGGAGATGGAGTACGCGGTGCCGCGGGAGTCGCTGGTCGAGGTGCTGCAGCAGCTGCGCTCCCTGCCCGAGCGCACCGGCCAGCGGATCAGCTTCCCCGTCGAGGTCCGGGTCGCCCCCGCCGACGACGTCGCGCTGTCCACGGCGTCCGGCCGCGACAGCGCCTACGTCGCGGTGCACCAGTACGCCGGGACGCCCTACGAGCAGTGGTTCGCGAGCGTCGAGCCGCTGTTCGACGCCGTCGGCGGCCGGCCGCACTGGGGCAAGCTCCACACCCTCGGCGCCGAGCAGCTGTCCCAGCGCTACCCGCGGTTCGGGGAGTTCACGGCGCTGCGCGCGCAGCTCGACCCCGAGGGCCGCTTCGCCAACCCCTACCTCGACCGGGTGCTCGGGCCGGTCGGGTAGGAGCCTCGGCTCAGCGCTCCGCCCGGCTCCCCGTGAGCAGGAGCCGGGCGGCGACGGCTAGCCGTTCGGCGGGTCGTTCAGCGCCGGCCGGTCGGCGTTGCGGCCCAGGCACGGCTGCCCGCCGCAGACGTCGGTGACGACGCTGCCCTGGTGCAGGAACAGCCCCTTCTGCACGCGCGCCAGGTACGTCGCGCGCGGGTCCTCGTGCGGGTCGTGCCCGGCGATGCCGGGGCCGTTGACCGCGGGGGTGTTGCCCAGCGGCGCGGTGGCGGTGCCGCTGTCCCAGTAGACGAGGGCGTTGCCGGCCCAGCTGCCGTCGAAGCGCGTGATCCCGAACGGCGTGTCGCTGCCCCAGTGCCGCCCGGGCGCGAGGAAGCCCTCGTTGGTCCGCGCCCCGATGGTCCGGGCCATGACCTCGGCGGAGACGTTCGCGACCTGGTGGTCGCCGTAGGCGGGGTGCAGGAGCACGCGGTGCGCGGGGGTGCCGGGCAGCTCGTTGCCGGCCCGCAGGTGGCTGGCGTAGCCGTCGTTCTCCGCGCGGTCCCACAGCCCCTGGATCAGCCCGAACACGAGCTCCCGGTCGCGCTCGCTCGGGTAGGAGGCGTTGAGCACCGACTCGTAGGTGGCGAAGTCGGTGGAGCGGTCGAGCAGCGTCGAGTAGTTCATGCCCGGGACGCCGAGCACGCCGCGCGTGATGTCCTGGCTGACCGCGACGAGCGCGCCGCCGATGATCCCGCCCTGGCTGTTGCCGTCGTAGTAGACCTCGCCGGTCTTGAGCAGCGGCCGGCCGCTGTCCTGGAACGCGGGGTCGGTGGCGAACCCGCGGGGGTCCTTGAGCAGCCGGGCCAGGAACAGGTGGGCGAGCATGCCCTGCTGCACCCGGTCCGGGAGCGTCGGAAAGTTGCTCATGTCGGCGAGCATCGAGGCGACGTTCGGGACGTCTCCGGTGGCCATGCCGTACCAGTCGGTGGCGCAGAAGGTGATGTCGTTCTCGGCCGCCATCTTGGTGACGTTGCCGGCGTCGACCTCGCCCTGGCCGCCGAGCAGGCCGTGGCCGTAGATCGAGCCGCGGGCCGGGGCGCTCAGGGCCGCCTTCGGGATGTTGCAGGTGAAGGTCGCGGTGAAGTCGCCGGTGCGGTCGGGCAGGTCGTCGCCGTCGAGGTAGGCGAACCGGGTGCCGGGCAGCCCGACGTCGGCACCGAGCACGGGGTCCTTGCCGTTGACCGGCGGCAGCAGGTAGCTCGGGACGGTGAAGCTCCCGGTGACGCGCCGCAGCGTGGTGTCGTTCGGGGTCGGCGTCGTGGCGTCGACGGTGAACGCCGGCACGCCGCCCTTCAGCGAGGCGAAGGCGTCGTCCCTGATGTGGAGCATGCGGCCGGTGATGCTCTGCGTGCTGGCGACCGTGAAGCCCCAGGCGAGGAACAGGTCGTCCTTGGCGACGCCCTCCTTCGCCAGCGGCGCGAACACGGGGTCGTCGGCCTTCGCCGACGCGCGCTCGGCCACGAACTCGGGGTCCGGGGCGATGGCCTTCCCGGCGGCGTCCTTCATCCCGCGGAGACCGACGACGTAGCGGTGGCCCTCGGTGAGGTTCGTCGCGGGGCGCACGATCAGCAGCGGCTGCTCGCCGTCGGTCGGGTTCGTGTCGAGCTCGCCCAAGTACGGCGCCCGCCTGCCGGTGGTCGCGTCCAGGAGGACCACCGGGGCGTCCTTGCGCAGGGACGCCCCCATGTCGGTGATCGGGGCGACGCCGGTGCGGGCCAGGTCCAGGCCGGGGACGCTGGTGAGGATCGCGCTGCCGGGGGAGAAGCCGTCGTTGCGGTTCAGCTCGGTCGGGTCGATCGGGCGGCCGGAAGCGTTGCGGGGCATCGCCAGCGGGCTCAGGGCCAGGCGGCGGCCGGTGACCGTGGTGGGGTCGGCGACGGTGTAGCGGTCGTTCGGGAACGGCAGCAGGCAGGCCGCGGAGTCGGTCGGGTCGCAGACGCCGGCCAGCTCCAGGGCGGCGTCACCGGCCGCGGTCGCGGTGTCGCGCGGGCCGACCAGCGGCGACTCGGCCGACTGGACGGCGCGCCCGCCCTCGACCGCCACGCACAGGGCGGCGTCGAGGCCGGACTCGTCCGCGCAGTCCGTCGGAGCAGCGGAAGCGAGTGCCGGGACGGAGACGCACAGCAGGGCAGCGGCGGCCAGGGCGGCGCGGAGGCGGGTCACGCGTGACGTGTTCGACACCGCGCCCAGGAGTCCTGCTGCCAGGACTCCTGCTACCAGCCGCGGAGGTCGACCTCCATCACGTCGACGACCTCGCCGGACGCGTCGACGACGTGCATCCGCTCGTGCAGCGCCACGGTGGGGTCGACGTGGGCGGGGTGCGCGCGGACGACGTCGCCGACCGCGAAGCTGCTGCCCTCCTGCGCGGAGAAGGTCGTGTGCTCGTCGGAGCAGAACCAGACGTCGGCGCCCGGGACGGTCGGGTTCCCGTGGTCCATGCCGAGGGACTTCAGCCCCAGGTCCGCCACGGCCCAGCCCTGCCGGTTCACGCTGATGACCCTCGCCAGCACGGTCAGCGCCTGCTGGAACGGCAGGCCCTGGCCGCCGTACGCGGTGTCCATGAGGGCGTAGCTGCCGGCCTGGATCTCGTTGGCCCAGGTGTTCTGCAGGTAGTTCCCCGTGCCGCCGGCACTGACGAGCTCGCCCCCGACGTCGGCGGACGCCTTGAGCAGCAGCTCCATGCACTCCTGCGTCTTGCTGAGCCGCGTCTCCCCGGGCTCCATCATCACGTGGCCCTCGTAGCCCATGACGCCGCGGACCTCGAGGCCCCTGCTGCGGGCGAGGTCGGCCAGGCGGCCGGCGTCGTCGGGGTCGCACCCGCACCGGGGCAGGCCGACGTTCACGTCCACGACCACCTCCCGGACGCCGCCGTCGGCCGCGGCCTGCACGGTGACGTCGCTGTCGACGGCGAGGGTGACGCGCGCGCCAGACTCGACGACGACGCCGAGGCGGCGGGCGTCGAGCACCTCGTTGGCGAGCATCAGGTCCTGGCCGAGCCCGGCGGCGGCCATGCCCTCGACCTCGCGGATCGTCGCCAGGGTGAAGCCCGGGTGCCCGGCCGCCTGCTGCCGGCGGGCGA
>JAOPWW010000088.1 GCA_025965495.1 Frankiales bacterium | reverse complement strand
TGCGCCCCCGTCCCGTGGCGACCCGCCCGGCGGCCTCCCCGCGTCCCGCGGCCTCGCCCTGCTGACCCTGCGCGCGGTCGTCCTGGACGACCTCGGCGTCCTGTCGCAGACCCTCGAGCCGCTCGTCGACGTCGTCCCCGCCCTGCGCGCCGCCGGGCTGCGCACCGCGGTCCTGTCCAACGCGGACGGCCCGCCGCGACCGGGCCTCGTCGGCCTGACCGACCTGCTGCTGCTCAGCGGGCAGACCGGCCTGCGCAAGCCCGACCCGGCCGCGTTCACCGACGCCGCGGTCCGGCTGGGGGTGGCCCCGGGGGAGTGCGTGCACGTCGACGACCTCGCCGAGAACGTGCGCGGCGCGGCGGCGGCCGGTCTGGTCGGGGTGCTGCACCGGACCCGCGCCCGGACGCTCGCCGAGCTCGAGGCCCTGCTGGGACGGCCGCTGCGTCCCTGACCGTGTTCACTCGGTGCTGCTGTCCCGACGACAGCCCCGCCTGAGAGGTGCCCTCGTGGTCGACCGGCTGAGCAGCCTGGACGTCTCGTTCCTGTACATGGAGACGCCCACCACCGCCATGCACGTCGGCGGCGTCGCGGTGTTCCAGCCGCCGGAGAGCGGGTTCGACTACGACCGCCTCGTCGAGCTGATCAGCCAGCGGATCGCCCTGGTCCCGCGCTACCGGCAGAAGGTCCGCTCGGTCCCGGGCCGGATCGCGAACCCGGTCTGGGTCGACGACGAGGACTTCGACGTCACCTACCACGTGCGCCGCAGCGCCCTGCCCCGCCCGGGGACCGACGCCCAGCTGCGCGAGCTGGTCGGACGCCTCATGAGCCGGCAGCTCGACCGCAACCGGCCGCTGTGGGAGATCTACCTCGTCGAGGGGGTCGAGGGCGGCAAGGTCGCGGTCATCACCAAGACCCACCACGCGATGGTCGACGGCGTCTCCGCGGTCGACATCGGCACCGTCATCCTCGACCTCACCCCGACGCCGCGCGAGGTGCCCGACGACGACTGGCGCCCCCGCCGCGCGCCCGGCGCCCTGTCGCTCGTGGGGGGCGCGGTGGGCGAGCTGGTCGCGCGCCCGACCGCCGCCGTCGACGCCGTCCGCACCGCCGTCGGGGACGCCCGCAGCACCTTCGAGAGCGCGACGACCGTCGCGAGCGGGCTGGTCCAGAGCCTGCGGACCATCGCCCGCCCCGCCCCGGACCTGCCGCTCAACGTGACCATCGGGGAGCAGCGCCGGTTCGGGATGGCCAGGACCGACCTCGAGGACTACCGCGCGGTCCGCAAGGCCCACGGCGGCACCGTCAACGACGTCGTCCTGGCCACCGTTGCGGGCGCCCTGCGCACCTGGCTGCTCACCCGCGGCGAGCCCGTGACCGCGACGACGACGGTCCGCGCGATGGTGCCGGTGAGCGTGCGCGCGGACGCCGAGAAGGGCGAGCTCGGCAACCGGGTGTCGTCCTACTTCGTCGACCTGCCGGTCGGGGAGGGCAACGCCGTCATGCGCCTGCACCAGGTGAGCTTCGCGATGCGGGGTCACAAGGAGTCGGGCGAGTCCGTCGGCGCCGACTCGCTGGTGCAGCTGTCCGGCTTCGCCCCGCCGACCATCCACGCCCTCGGCGCCCGGCTGGCCAGCAGCATGACCCGCCGGCTGTTCAACCTCGTCGTCACGAACGTGCCGGGACCCCAGTTCCCGCTGTACGCCGCCGGGGCGAAGATGCTCGAGATGTACCCCGTGGTGCCGCTGGCCAAGGGCCAGGCCGTGAGCATCGGCCTCACCAGCTACGACGGCGGCGTCTACTACGGCCTGAACGCCGACCGCGACGCCATGCCCGACGTCGACGTGCTCGCCTCCTGCCTCGAGGAGTCGCTGGCCGAGCTCGTGGGAACGGTGGGCTGATGACACGCGGACGTACGGGGATCGTGCTCGGAGCGGGGGGCGTCCTCGGCGCGGCCTGGACGATCGGTGCCCTCGCGGCGCTGCAGGAGCACGACGGCTGGGACCCGCGGGAAGCCGACGTCCTGGTCGGCACCTCCGCCGGCTCGGTGATGGCGGCGGCGCTGGGCTGCGGCACGCCCGTCGAGACGCTGCTCGGTCACCAGACCGGCGCCGACGACAGCCTGCAGTACGACCACGAGTCCAGCAGCGCGCTGCCGCCCCTGCCGCGCCCGGGCATCGGCTCGCACCGCGGCGTCCTGACGGCCGCCCTGCGCCCGTGGCGGGTGACCCCGATGGCGGCCCTGTCCGCCGTGCTGCCCCAGGGGCGCGGGACCCTGGAGCCGGTCGGCCAGCTCGTCGACGGCGTCTGCGAGCCCGGCGGCTGGGCGCCGCACCCCCGCACGTGGGTCGTCGCGATGGACTACGACAGCGGCCGCCGGGTCGTCTTCGGCCGCGACGGCGCCCCCCGCGCGGCCCTGCGCGACGCCGTCATGGCGTCCTGCTCGATCCCCGGCTGGTACGCGCCGGTCCGCATCGGGGCGCGCCGCTACGTCGACGGCGGGGCCTGCTCCCCGACGTCGCTGGACCTGCTCGCCCGGATGCCCGACGGCGAGCGGCTCGACGAGGTCGTCGTGCTGTCGCCGATGACCTCGACGGAGTTCGACAGCCCCGGCAGCGTCGCAGCGCGCATCGAGCGGCGCTTCCGGCGCCTGGTGACCAAGCGGCTGCTGCGCGAGGCCGACCGGGTCGCCGCCACCGGCACGAGGGTCACGCTGCTGTGCCCCGGGCCGGAGGACCTCGCTGCGATCGGCGCGAACCTCATGGACCCCAAGCGCCGCGAGCAGGTCCTCGAGACGTCGGTCCGGACGTCCGCGGACTCCCTGCTGCGGGCCCGCGCGGGGCTCGCGGCGGCCGGCTGAGCGTGCGCGTCTACCTGCCGTCCACGCTGCGCGAGCTCCGGGACCTGCTCGACACCGGCACCCTGGGCTCCCCGCCCCTGCCCGCCTACGCCGTCACGCCGCAGCTGCGCGAGTGGTACGCCGAGAGCGACGACACCGAGGAGCTGGAGTACGCCGCGCTGTCCCTCGCCGCCCGGGCCAGCGTCCGCCTGCTCGACGCCGACCAGGAGGCCCCGCGCCGACGGGTCGTCGTCGTCGCGGACGTCGAGGGCGTCGAGCCCGTCCCGAAGGTCGACCGCGCGGCGGTCCGGGTGCTGGACGAGGTCCCGCTGCGGCTCGTGAAGGCGGTCCACGTCGACGCCGAGGACGCCGAGGACGACGTGGCTGCCGCGGCGGACGCGGTCGTGGAGGCCGACCTCGGGGGCGAGGACGCGGCCTTCCGGGTCGAGCGGGCCGAGGGGCACGAGCTGCTCTGGTACGCCACGCAGGAGATCGGCCCGCTGCTCGAGCTGGGCTGACCGGCCGGCCGGCTCAGGAGCCGTACGGCCGAGCGCTTGACCGGCGGTCGGCGCAGCGGGAGGGTCCCCACGTCCCGGACACCCCGGGCACCTCAGGAGGAACTCGTGCGTACTCCCCTGCTCGCCGCGGCGGTCGGCGCCGCCGCTGTCGCGCTCTCCGGCCCGGCAGCACTCACTGCCGCGGCCGCCCTGCCGACCGTCGTGCCCATGGCCACCCGCGCCCCCGCCTCCGCCTTCGTCGACCCCGCCGGCTACCCCGACCCGTCGCCCACCGTCGCCTGCCGGCGCCCGGCTCCCGACGGCCGCGTCTCGACCACCGTGCACTGCTACACGCCCGACCAGCTGCGCGCCTTCTACGGCCTCCCGCCGCTCAAGGGGGCGACCGAGGGCAAGGGCCAGACGATCGTGCTGGTCGACGCCTACGGCAGCCCGACGGCCGCCAAGGACCTCGCCTTCTTCGCCAAGACGTTCGGGGGTCCGACACCGGACTTCTCCACCGACTTCCCGCTCGGGTCGCCCGACTACAAGAACCCGGGCGGCAACGGCTCCGGCACGTCGGGCCCGACGGCGGCCGACGGCTGGGCGGGTGAGGCGACGCTCGACATCGAGTGGGCCTACGCCATGGCGCCCGGAGCGCACATCGTGCTGCTGGCCACGCCGCCGGCGGAGACGCAGGGCGTCCAGGGCCTGCCGAACCTCATGAAGGCCATCGACGCCGGCATCAGCCGCTACCCAGCCGGCACGGTGTTCTCGATGTCGTTCGGCACGGACGAGGCGGCCTTCGGCTCGTCGGCCGCGGCGCGCTCCCAGTTCGCCAAGTTCGACCAGACCTTCCAGCGCGGCCTGGCCAAGGGCGACACGTTCTTCGCCTCCTCCGGCGACACCGGGTCGGTCGGCGTCGAGCGGTCGCACCACCAGACGACGACGGCGAGCACGCCGCAGGTCAGCTACCCGAACGTCTCGCCGTACGTGACCTCGGTCGGCGGCACGCAGGTGCAGGCCGGCTGGACGTGGAACCCGACCTCGGACACCCCCTTCCTGACGAACGGGTCGCGCAACCCGAAGTACTGGCAGTGGAACGCGGGCGGCAGCACCGAGCCGGTCTGGAACGAGAGCTGGGCCGGGATCGCGACCGGTGGCGGCCTGTCCACGGTCTACCCGCGCCCGGCCTACCAGGACAGCGTCAAGGGGGTCGTCGGCGGCGCCCGCGGCGTGCCGGACCTGGCGTGGGACGCGGCCGTCAACGGCGGCGTGCTCGTGTACTACTCCTACTTCCCGGAGCTCGAGGGCGGCCCGCAGTGGGGCGTCTTCGGCGGGACGTCGTCGGCCTCGCCGCAGGTCGCTGCCGTGACGGCGATCGCGAACGCGGCGCGCAAGGCGGCCGGGAAGGCTCCGGTCGGAGACCTGAACACGCTGCTCTACGGCAGCGCCGCGG
>JAOPWW010000056.1 GCA_025965495.1 Frankiales bacterium | reverse complement strand
CCTTCGCCGTGGGCCTGCTGGCCCAGGCCGCCCGCCGCCGCACGCCCGTCCTGCTGGGAAGCGCGGCAGGGGCGGTCGCCGCGGCCCTCCTGGCCGACCGGGTCGCTCCGGGCGCGTGCGCCTGGGTGCTGGCCGGCTCCTCCAGCGCCTCCCCCGCCTGCACGCAGGCGCTCGCCGCCCTCGGGCTGGTCCCCGCGCTCGACCTGCGCCTGCCCGGACCCGGCGGGGCCGTCCTGGCCGACCGCCTGCTCGGGACGGCGCTGGACCTGCTGCCCGACGCCGCACCGGACCCGCGTGCCTGACGGCCTGCGGCTCGCCCTCACCACCCTGACCGTCCTGCCGGTGCGGGGACCGCGGGAGCTGGACCGCCGGACGGCGGGGCGTGCGATGGAGCTGGCCCCCCTCGTCGGGGTCCTGCTGGGGCTGCTGGCGGCCGGGGTCCTCGCCGCCCTCGACGCCGGCACGCGCGGCACCCCCCTGCTGCCCGCCGTCGGTGGCCTCGCCGTCCTCGCCGCCCTGACCCGGGGGCTGCACCTGGACGGCCTGTCCGACCTCGCCGACGGCCTCGGCTCCTACGCCGGCCCGGAGCGGGCCCGAGCGATCATGAAGCAGCCCGACGTCGGGGCCCTGGGGCTCGCGACCGTCCTGTTCGTCGTCCTGGTGCAGGCCGCCGCTCTGGTCACCTGCACCGCCCAGGGCCGGGGACCGCTGGCCGTCGTGCTGGCCGCGGCGACGGGCCGGGTCGCGGTCGCCCTCGCGTGCACCCCGGCGACGCCGGCCGCAGCCCCGGGCGGGCTCGGCGCGCTCGTGGCCGGCACCGTCCGCCCGGCAGTCCCGGTGGCGGCCGCCGTGGTCCTGCTGCTGGCGGCGACCGCGCTGGACCCGTCCCCGCGTCCGGCGGTCGCCGTCGTCGTCGCGCTGGGGAGCGCCCGGCTGCTGCGGCGGCACGCGGTGCGCCGGCTCGGCGGCATCACGGGGGACGTGCTCGGCGCCCTGGTCGAGACCTCGACGGCCGTCGTGCTGGTGGTGCTGGCGCTCGGGTGAGGGCTCAGGCGGGCAGGCCGTCGACCACGGTTCGCACGACCTGTCCCACCGGCACGACGTCGACGTCGACGACCTGGTCGGCCACCTCGGCGTACAGGGGGTTGCGCTCGTGCAGGAACCGGCTGAGCGTCGCGGCCGGGTCGTCGCCCAGCCAGGGCCGGGAGGTGGTGTCGCGACCGACCCGGCGGGCCAGCGTCCCGGCCGACGCGCGCAGCCACACGACGTGCCCGCCCTCGCGCAGGCGCTCGCGGCACGCCGCGGTGAGGACCACGCCGGTGGACACGCTCGCGACGAGGGGCCCGGGGATGCCGAGCACGATGTTGAGCGCCGACACCTCCGCCTCGACGACCGCGTCGGCGCCCTGCTGGAGGTAGAGGGTCGCGACGTCGGTCCCGGCCGTGCGCTCGAGGACGGCGTCGTCGTCGAGGAACGGCCAGCCGAGCTTCGCGGCCACGGCGCTGCCCACGGTCGTCCGGCCGGAGCCGGTGCAGCCGACCAGGAGGAGCCGGGTCACCGCACCTACCGGACCCGGCTGGGCACGAAGGGCGGGCGCACGACGCGGAAGCGCGAGGTCCGGCCGCGGACGTCGACCTCGACCTCGTCGCCGGCCGCGACGTCGGGCACCAGCAGCGCGAGGGCGATCCCGACCTTGCGGGTCGGCGAGAACGTCCCGCTGGTCACCTCGCCCACCTCCCGCTCCCCGGCTCTGACCGTCATGTGCGCGCGGGGGATCCCCCGGTCGAGGCCCTCCAACCCCCACAACGTCCGGGTCGGGCCGGCCTCGCGCTCGCGCAGCAGTGCCTCGCGCCCCCAGAAGCGCGGCTTGTCCCAGCCGACGGCCCAGCTGGCCCGCGCCTGCACCGGAGTGATGTCCAGCGACAGGTCCTGGCCGTGCAGCGGGTAGCCCATCTCGGTCCGCAGCGTGTCGCGCGCCCCGAGGCCGCAGGGCAGCACGCCGAGCGGCGCCCCGGCCGCGAGGACCGCGTCCCACAGGTCGACGGCGTCGTCCCAGCGGGGCAGCAGCTCGTAGCCTCGCTCGCCGGTGTAACCGGTGCGGCACACGACGACGTCGCGCCCCTGCCACGACGCGCCCTCGAAGGACATGTAGTCGTGGTCGGTGGGCAGGCCCAGCGCCTGCAGCAGCTCGGTGCTGCGCGGGCCCTGCACCGCGATCACCGCGAGCGTGGTGTGCAGGTCCTCGACGACGATCCCCTCGGGGGCGTCCGCCTGCAGCCGGCCCACGACCTGGCTGGAGTTCGCGGCGTTGGGGATGAGGAAGACCTCGTCCTCGCTGCGGACGTACTGGATGAGGTCGTCGACGACGCCGCCGGTCCGGTCGTCGCAGCACAGCGTGTACTGGGCCTGCCCGACGCCGACCCGGCGCAGGTCGTTGGTGAGCCGGTCGTTGACGAAGTCCAGGGCGCCCTCGCCGCGGACGACGCCCTTGCCGAGGTGGCTGACGTCGAACACGCCGACGGCCTCCCGCACCGCGAGGTGCTCCTTGAGCACGCCGCCGCCGGGGTACTCGATCGGCATCTCCCAGCTCCCGAAGTCCGCCATCTTCGCGCCGAGGGCGACGTGGCGGGAGTGGAGCGGGCTCTTCTGCAGGGCGGGAGCGGGGGTCGGCTGGGCGTCGGTCACCCGCGGACCCTACTGAGCAGCTCCGCCAGGTGCCCGAGGTCCTCCGGGCGCACCCACGCGTGGGTCGACACGCGCAGCACGGGGCCGGTCAGCTCGGCCGCCCGCGACGCCGGCACCGCCGACACCACGACCCCCTCCTGCAGCAGCCCTGCGCGCACCGCGGCGGGGTCGACCCCGTCCGGCGGCACCAGCGTCGTGATCCCGGTCGGCTCGTCCACCGGCTCGACCACCCGCCAGCCTCCGACGGCGAGCAGCTCGCGGGCCTGCGCCGCCAGGGCGTGCACCCGCGGCAGCAGCGCCGGTGTCCACTCCTGCGCGGCCACCGAGAGGCCGACCCGACCCGCGACGTGCGGCTCCTGCTGCTCGAACCGGCGCACGCCGGCGTGCAGGGTCGGCGCGAGCGT
>JAOPWW010000051.1 GCA_025965495.1 Frankiales bacterium | reverse complement strand
GCCCACGGCGCGGAAGGCCCGGACGGGGCTGTTCACCCCGCCCGGGACGACGGCGAGCGCGCGGTCGAACAGCTTCTGGGACTCGGGGGCCTCGTACGGGTACGTCACGGGCCCATCCTCCCCGACGAGCGCCTACTCCTCGCGCTGGGGCACCGGCTGTCCCGTGTTGTTCTCGTAGACCCAGAACTCCGCGCCGTCCGGGTCGACGACCGACCCCATCCGGCCGAACGGGGTGTCGAAGGGCGGTGCCTGGACCTTGCCGCCCGCCTCGACGGCGGCGGCACAGGCCGCGTCGGCGCTGGCGACCGCGAAGTAGACGAGCCAGTGCGACGGGCCCTCGCCGCCCATGAGCCCGCCCATGCCTCCGTAGGGCGCGGGGTCGCCGGCCGGCCCGAAGGTGGCGTAGTCCGGTCCGGCCATCTCGACCGGCTGGAACCCGAAGCCGAACACGGCCCCGTAGAAGGCCTGGGCGGCAGCCGGGTCGGTCGAGCGCAGGTCCTCCCAGGCCAGGCCGCCCGGCTCGCCCACGACCTGCCCGCCGTTGAACGTGCCGGCCTGCCAGAGCCCGAACGTCGCACCGCTCGGGTCGGTGAGGACCGCCATCCGGCCGAGGTCCATGACGTCCATGACGGGGGCGACGACGCCGCCGCCGTGCTGCTGGACCACCGCCGTCGTCGCGTCGGCGTCGTCCGTGGCGAAGTAGAGGGTCCAGGCGGTGCGGGCGCCCGGCTGCTCCGGCCCGATCCCGGCGGTCGAGGCACCGCCGACGTGGGCGACGACGTACCCGCCGAACTGCGGGTCCGGCTCGGGGACCTCCCAGCCCAGGACGGCGCTGTAGAAGCGACCCGCCGCCGCGACGTCGGGGACCATGAGGTCGGCCCAGCAGGGCGTACCGGGCGTCCAGGGCGTGGTCTTGGTGGTCATGATCACGTGTCTAGCCCTGCGCGAACACCGCCGTCAACGCCCGCACCATGAGGGGCACGTCGGCGGCCGAGGCCAGCTCGCGGCAGGAGTGCATGGCCAGCGTGGGGCTGCCGACGTCGACCGTGGAGATGCCCAGGCGCATGGCCGTGAGCGGCCCGATGGTCGAGCCGCAGGGCAGGTCGGCCCGCGTGACGAACTGCTGCACGGGGACGCCGGCGTCCCGGCAGACGGCGGTGAACCAGCCGCCGCTGCGGGCGTCGGTGGCGTAGCTCTGGTTGGCGTTGAGCTTGAGCACCGGGCCGCCGCCCAGGACCGGCGCGTGCTGCGGCTCGTGGCGCTCGCCCTGGGTCGGGTGCTGGGCGTGGGCCATGTCGGCGCTGACCAGGCGGCTGCGGGCGACGGTGACGTGCAGGTCCTGCGGGTCGGTCGAGCCGGTGGCCGCGACCAGCCGGGCGACGACGTCCTCGAGGAAGCTCCCGCGGGCGCCCTCCATCGAGCCGCTCCCGACCTCCTCGTGGTCGTTCGCGACCCACAGCTGGGTGTGCGCCGCCGGGGCGGCCGCCAGCAGGGCCAGCAGCGCGCTGTGGCAGGAGCCGAGGTTGTCCAGGCGCGGCGCGGCGACCCACGTGCCGTCCGAGCCGGTCGCCGCCGCGGGCTGCGTGTCGGCGAGGACGAGGTCGTGCCCGACGACGTCGTCCAGCGCCACACCGGCCGTCTCCGCGAGCGCCTCGAGCAGGCCGGGGTCGCTGTCGCGGGCGCCCTCCATCGAGCCGCTCCCGACCTCCTCGTGGTCGTTCGCGACCCACAGCTGGGTGTGCGCCGCGGGGGCGGCCGCCAGCAGGGCCAGCAGCGCGCTGTGGCAGGAGCCGAGGTTGTCCAGGCGCGGGGCGGCGACCCACGTGCCGTCCGAGCCGGTCGCCGCCGCGGGCTGCGTGTCGGCGAGGACCAGGTCGTGCCCGACGACGTCGTCCAGCGCCACGCCGGCCGTCTCCGCGAGCGCCTCGAGCAGCCCGGGGTCGCTGTCGCGGGCGCCCCATACGGGGACGAGCTGGGTCTGCGGGTCGAGCTTGAGGCCGTCGCGCACCGCGCGGTCGAGGTGGATCGCCAGGCTCGGCAGCCGGACCGGGCCGCCGGGCAGCACGACCGGGTGCAGGACGCCGTCGCCGGTGGCGAGCCGGCCCGCGACGGTCAGCTCGCGGTCGAGCCAGGTGTGCGCGAGCAGGCCGCCGTAGGGCTCGACGCCGACCAGGCGGTAGGCCCCACGCAGGACGTCGTAGCGGGGCCGGACCTTGAAGGTCGGCGAGTCCGTGTGGGTGCCGACCAGGCGCACCCCGGCGTCGGGCAGCGGCGCCGTGCCGACCCGGAAGGCGATGACGCTGCCGCCGTCGCGGACGACGTAGCGGGTGTCGCCGGGCGCCAGCGTCCAGCGCTCGTCCTCGCGGAGGCCGGTGAAGCCGCCGGCCTCGAGGCGCCGCACCGACTCGAGCACGGCGTGGAAGGGCGACGGCGAGGCGTCGACGAAGGCGCGCAGGTCGGTGCCGGCGTTCAGCGTGTCCATCTGCCGGACGCTAGCCCTCGGGCTCGTCCGACCGGCGCAGCCACAGCAGGCCGAGGACCGGCAGCACTAGAGGCACGAACCCGTAGCCGGAGCCGTAGCCCGACCAGACGGTCGCGTCGGGGAACGCCGAGCGGTCCAGCAGGCTGGCGGTCCCGACGGCGAGGACCCCCGTCAGCTCGAACGCGGCCGCGGCCAGGGCGACCCGCCGGTGCTCCCGCAGCAGCGCGACGGTCGCGACCAGGTAGACGACGCCGGCCAGCGCCGACAGCAGGTAGGCGACCGGGGCGTCGGAGAAGACCGTGGCGATCTGCACCCCGGCCCGCGACCCCGCGGCCAGCGTGAACACGGCGTAGACCCCGACCAGCAGCCGGCCCGGCCCGGAGGAGATGCGGCGGGTCACGCCGTCGCCTGCAGACGCAGCTCGACGACGGCGACCACCAGGCAGCCGGCCCCCAGCACCAGGCTGCCGAAGCGGGTCCGCTCCTCGACCGTCAGCGCGAACGCGCCCGGCAGCAGCAGGACCGACAGCAGGACGTAGCCGGCGTGCGTGCCGACGCTCGGCGGGTGCTCGTCGCCCTGCACCAGGCGGTACACCGCGAGCGCCGCCTGGACCAGCAGCAGCCCCTGCAGCAGCAGGACGCCCCGCAGCAGGGCGCGGTCCGGGGCGCGGTCGCGCAGGCCCAGCACCGCGCCGTACAGCCCGACCAGCAGCGTGGCGACGAGCACGACCGGCAGCAGGGGCACGGCGCCATCCTGCCGGTCGCGCGAACCGATCGTCGGCCGGCTGCGTCCTACGGGCATGGACGACGAGGTTCGGGCCGCCGACCGGGCGCTGGAGGACTGGCTGGCCGAGCGCTACGCGACCGCGTACCGCACGGCCTGCCTGGTCCTCGGTGACCCGCACGACGCGCAGGACGCCGTGCAGGAGGCCTACCTGCGGGTGTTCCGCTTCCGCGACGCCATCCCCGACGACGAGGGCCGGCGCGCCTGGCTCTACCGCGTCGTCGTCAACGCCTGCCTGTCCCGGGTGCGGGCCGAGCAGTCCCGCACCGGCCGCGACGTCGGGCCCGCGGCGCTGGAGTCCCTCGAGGACGACGCCGTCCCGCCCGAGCGCTCCGCCGAGCGCAGCCAGCTCGCCAGCGACATGGTCGCCGCGCTGGCCGGCCTGCCCGAGCACCTGCGGGTCCCCCTGGTCCTGCGCTTCTACGCCGGCCTGTCGGAGAAGGAGATCGCCGTCGCCATCGACCGGCGCCCCGGCACGGTCAAGAGCCGCCTGCACGACGCGAGGCAGCGGCTCGCCCTCGACCCGCGGCTGTCCGCCTGGGTCCGCGACGACGAGCTGGAGAGCGTGTGATGGACATCCTCACCGACGACGACCTGCTGCACCTGCTCGCCGAGGCCGGCGCCTCCTACGAGGTCCCCGACGACGGCGCCGACCGGGCCGTCGAAGCCCTCGAGGACGACGTCGTCGTCCCCCTGCTGCGCCGTCGCCGGGTGCAGCTCGCGGGGGCCGCCGCCGTCGTCGCGGTCGCCGTCGCGCTCGGCGTCGGGGTCTTCGGCGGCGACGACGTCGACCGGGTGGGGCAGCTGGCGGGGGCGGCGCCGGCCGCCACCGCTGCGCCGAAGGCACTCGAGAACCTGCAGCTGGGCTACGACCCGAGGAGCGGGACGCTCGACACCCGCGACTCGGCGAGCAAGGACGGGGCGCTGTCCGACCTGCTCCACAGCGGCGCCGGAGCGGCCACGTCCGGCAGCTCGGCAGGAGGGGCGCAGGGGCTCGCTCCCGTCGCCGCCGCGCCCGCCGCGGACGCCGCGCGAGGGGCCCTGCGCGCTC
>JAOPWW010000035.1 GCA_025965495.1 Frankiales bacterium | reverse complement strand
ACTTCCAGTACGGCGAGGCCTTCACCGAGAGCAGCCCCGAGGCCTACGAGCGGCTGCTGCTCGACGTCCTGCTCGGCGACGCCGCCCTGTTCCCGCAGAACGAGGAGGTCGAGCAGAGCTGGCGCGTCATCGACCCGATCGAGCACCTGTGGCGCGAGCAGGACGCCGCCGGCGACACCCGCAGCCTGCACCTGTACCGGGCCGGCGAGTGGGGCCCGGCCGCGGCCGAGGAGATGCTCCACGGCGACGGCCGCGCCTGGAGACGCCCGTGACCCCCGCCCCCACCCCCACGCTGCGCCACTCGACCGGAGGGACCCGCTGATGGGCCGCACCCTGTGGGACACCACCGGCACCGACGTCGTCAAGGCGCTCGCCGCCGAGCGACGCGCCGCCGGGTCGGTCAGCTCGGGCCTCGCGCTCACGCTGGTCGTCGTCACCGACGAGAAGCGCGTCGCCGAGGCCGAGCAGGCCGCCGTCCGCGCCGCCGAGCAGCACCCCTGCCGGCTCCTCATCGTGGTCCGCCGCCGCCCGGACGCCCCCGAGCCGCGGCTGGACGCCGAGGTCGCCATCGGCGACCGCCTCGGTCCCGGCGAGGCCGTCGTCATGCGCATGTACGGGCGGCTGGCGCTGCACGCGGAGTCGGTCGTGCTGCCGCTCCTCGCCCCGGACGCCCCCGTCGTCACCTGGTGGAACGGCGCCCCGCCCGAGCTCATCGCCCACGACCCGCTCGGGGTCTCGGCCGGCCGCCGGGTCACGGACTCCGCGGCCGCGCCCGACCCCCTGGCCGCCCTGCGGCAGCGGGCCGCCGACTACGTTCCCGGCGACACCGACCTCGCCTGGGCCCGCACCACGCTCTGGCGCGGGCTGCTCGCGTCGGCCTTCGACAGCGTCAGCGGGAAGCCGCACGCCGCGGCCGTCGTCGCCGAGCACGGCAGCCCGAGCGCCGCCCTGCTGGCCGGCTGGCTGCAGACCCGCCTCGGGGTGCCGGTCGAGCGCCGCGACCACGACGGCAAGGGGGTGTCCGAGGTGTCGATCGACGTCGAGGGGACGCGCCTGGTCGTCTCCCGCTCGGGCGGCTCCAGCGCCACCCTGACCCGCACCGACCAGCCCGAGCGGGTCATGCCGCTCCCCCGCCGCGACCTCGGGGACCTGCTCGCCGAGGAGCTGCGCCGCCTCGACGCCGACGAGCCCTACGCCGAGGCCCTGGCGGCGGCGTTCGGCGACGACACGCCCCTGTCGCCGCCGAAGGGCCGCACCCACATCTGGCAGGACCCCGCCCAGGAGCGCGGGAGCGAGGCGGGCAGCGCGTCGTGAGCGGTCGCGCCGTCGTCGTCAGCCGCGACCCCGAGGTGCTCGCCGCCTCGGTCGCGGCCCGGCTGCTGACCGCCCTGGTCGACGCCCAGCACGCCCGCGACACAGCGAGCGTCGTCCTGACCGGTGGCGGCGTGGGGATCCGGGTCCTCGAGCTGCTCGCGGCCTCGCCCGCGCTGCACGCCGTCGACTGGAGCGCCGTCGACGTCTGGTGGGGCGACGAGCGGTTCGTCCCGGCCGACGACCCCGAGCGCAACGCCCTGCAGGCCCGGCACGCCCTGCTCGACGCCCTTCCCGGTCTCGACCCGGCGCGGGTGCACCCCATGGGCGCCAGCGACGGTCCGGACGGCGACGACCCCGAGGCGGCCGCCGACCGGTACGCCCGCGAGCTCGCCGCCGCCGCACCGCACAGCGACGCCGTCCCCGCCTTCGACGTCCTGCTGCTCGGGATGGGCCCGGAGGGGCACACCGCCTCGATCTTCCCGGAGTCCCCGGCGGCCCACGACGAGCGGCCCGTCGTCGCCGTCCACGGCTGCCCGAAGCCGCCACCGACCCGCATCAGCATGGGCTTCTCCGCGCTGTGCAGCGCCCGGGAGGTCTGGCTGGTCGTCGCCGGGCAGGGCAAGGCCGCGATGGTGGCGACCGCCCTGTCGGGAGCGGGCCGGCTGCAGGTCCCGGCCGCGGGCGCCGTCGGGCGTCAGCAGACGCTCTGGCTGCTGGACGAGGAGGCGGCCTCGGCGCTGCCGAAGGACCTCCGCCGCCGCTGAGCGGCACCTCTCGCTGAGGCTGCCTCGCTCAGGTCCCGCCCTCGAGCAAACGACAGCGCCCCGCCCTCCGGTCCGGAGGGCGGGGCGTCGTCGTGCAGGGGGCTACTTGCCGCGGAGCTTGGCCAGCGCCTCGGCCAGGATCGCCTCGCCGTCCTCGTCGTTACGCCGCTCGCGGACGTAGGCCAGGTGGGTCTTGTACGGCTCGACCTTGGTCTGCGCCGGCGGGTTCGCCTTGTCCTGACCCGCCGGGAAGCCGCAGCGGGGGCAGTCCCAGGTCTCGGGAACGGCGGCCTCGTCGGCGAACGCCGGACGGCTCTCGTGACCGTTCGCGCAGTAGAAGGACACCCGCTGGCGGGGTGCGGCCTCGCCGCGCTCCGCCTCGCCCATCGGGCCCGCGCCGACCCTGCTGCCCCTGATCGCGTTGCCGCCTGCCACGTGGTGCTCCTTCTGCTTCGCTGCTTCGTACGGGACGGTGCGGGACGCGCTAGCTGGTCTGCTTGAGCAGCAGGTTCAGCGCGAGGATGCAGACGATCCAGACGACGCCGCACAGGATCGTGAGGCGGTCGAGGTTCTTCTCCACGACCGCGCTGCCGCCCAGGGACGACGAGACACCGCCGCCGAACATGTTCGACAGGCCGCCGCCCTTCCCGCGGTGCAGCAGCACCAGGACGATGAGCAGCAGGCTGGACAGGGCGAGCACGATGGACAGTGCGGTGACCACGGGAGCCTCTCGGTGCG
>JAOPWW010000011.1 GCA_025965495.1 Frankiales bacterium | reverse complement strand
ACGGTCAAGAAGCTCCCGACCCTGCGCGGCCGCACCGTCGTCAACCTGTTCTTCGAGGACTCGACCCGGACCAAGACCAGCTTCGAGCTGGCCGCCAAGCGCCTGTCGGCGGACGTCATCAACTTCGCGGCCAAGGGCAGCAGCGTCAGCAAGGGCGAGACGCTCAAGGACACCGCGATGACGCTGGAGGCGATGGGCACCGACGCCGTCGTCATCCGGCACTCGTGGTCCGGCGCGCCGGTGAACCTGGCCGGCTGGATCCGCGGCTCGGTCGTCAACGCCGGCGACGGCACGCACGAGCACCCGACCCAGGCGCTGCTCGACGCCTTCACCATGCGCCGCCGCCTGGGCCGCCTCGAGGGCCTGAAGGTCACGATCGTCGGCGACATCCACCACAGCCGGGTCGCCCGCAGCAACGTCCTGCTGCTGCACACCCTGGGCGCCGACGTCACCCTCGTCGCCCCTCCGACGCTGCTGCCGGTCGGCGTCGAGTCCTGGCCGTGTGCCGTGTCCTACGACCTGGACGCCACCCTGCCGGGCAGCGACGTGGTCATGATGCTGAGGGTGCAGCGCGAGCGGATGGGCGCGGCCTACTTCCCGAGCGCCCGCGAGTACTCCCGCCGCTACGGCCTCGACGTCGATCGGGCCGGCCGGCTCAAGGACACCGCGATCGTCATGCACCCCGGCCCCATGGTCCGGGGCATGGAGATCGCCAGCGAGGTGGCCGACGGGCTGCGCTCGACCATCACCGAGCAGGTCACCAACGGCGTGAGCGTGCGCATGGCGGTCCTGTACCTGCTGCTCGGCGGAGCAGAACCCGCGATCGGAGCCTCCTTGCCGGAGGCGAGCCAGGGAGCGACAGCATGAGCGGCAGCCACCTCCTCCAGGGCGTCCAGCTCTACGGCGAGGGCGCACCCGTCGACGTCCGGCTCGACGGCGGCCGCATCGTCGAGATCGCCGCCGGGCTGCCGGTGGGCGACAGCCGCGCCCACGACCTCGCCGGCTGCGTGCTGCTCCCTGGCCTGGTCGACCTCCACACCCACCTGCGCGAGCCGGGTCGCGAGGACGCCGAGACGGTCGAGACCGGCACCCTCGCCGCGGCTCTCGGCGGCTTCACCGCGGTGCACGCCATGGCCAACACCGACCCCGTGGCCGACACCGCCGGCGTCGTCGAGCAGGTCTGGCGCCTCGGGCAGGAGTCGGGGCACTGCGACGTCGCACCGGTCGGTGCGGTGACCGTCGGGCTCGGCGGAGAGCAGATGGCCGAGCTCGGGACCATGGCCGACAGCGCCGCCCGCGTCCGGGTCTTCAGCGACGACGGCAAGTGCGTCAGCGACGCCAGCCTCATGCGCCGCGCGCTCGAGTACGTGAAGGCCTTCGACGGCGTCATCGCCCAGCACGCGCAGGAGCCGCGGCTGACCGACGGCGCGCAGATGAACGAGGGCGTCGTCAGCAGCCGCCTCGGCCTCACCGGCTGGCCCGCCGTGGCGGAGGAGGCGATCATCGCCCGCGACTGCCTGCTCGCCGGACACGTCGGCAGCCGCCTGCACGTCTGTCACGTGAGCACTGCCGGCAGCGTCGAGCTGATCCGCTGGGCCAAGGACCGCGGCGTCGACGTCACCGCCGAGGTGACGCCGCACCACCTCGTCCTCACCGACGACCTCGCCGAGACCTACGACCCGGTCTACAAGGTCAACCCGCCGCTGCGCACCGCCGCCGACGTCGAGGCGCTGCGGGCCGGGCTCGCCGACGGCACCGTGGACATCGTGGCGACCGACCACGCGCCGCACGCGCTGGAGGACAAGGAGGCCGAGTGGGGCGCCGCCTCGCCCGGCATGACCGGCCTGGAGACCGCGCTGGCCGTCGTCGTCGACGCCATGGGAGACCGCCTGGACTGGCGGGGGATCGCCGACCGGCTGTCCGAGAAGCCGGCGCGCATCGGCCGGCTCGAGGGCCACGGCCGCCCGCTCGCCGTCGGCGAGCCGGCGAACCTGACCGTCGTCGACCCCGGCCGCACCTGGGTCGTGGACGCGAAGCAGATGGCGACCCGCAGCAGCAACACCCCGTTCGCCGGCCGCGAGCTGCCGGTGCGGGTCGTCGCCACGTTCCTGCGCGGCACGCCGACGGTCCTGGACGGAGCGCCTGCCTGATGGCCGACCGGGTCTGGCTCGTCGTGCTCACCGTGCTGTTCGCGCTGAGCATGTACGCGCTGATGCTCAAGGGCTGGCGCAGCCGGCAGCGCCGCCAGAGCGACCTGCCGGCACCGCCTGCGCTGCCTGCCGACCCGGGGGCCGTCGTCGTCGGCGCCACGCCCGGGCTGTTCGTCGGCACCGTCTACGCGGGGGAGTGGCTCAACCGGGTCGCCGTGCACCAGCTGTCCGACCGCGCGACCGGCTGGGTGTCGGTCCGGGCCGACGGCGTCCTGCTCGACCGCGAGTCGGTCGGTCCCCTGTGGCTGCCCTGGAGCGCCCTGGTCGACGTCGAGCTCGGCGACGCCCTCGCCGGCAAGGTCGTCGGCCGTGAGGGGATGCTCGTCCTGACCTGGCGGCTCGGCGCCCGCGAGCTCCAGTCGGGGTTCCGCGCCGACGACCACAGCGCCCACCGCCGGCTCGTCGACGCCGTCCGCGCCTGCCTGCCCGTCCACCTCGAGGAGTCCACGTGAACCCATCCCGGGCGACGGCCCCCGCCCTGCTCGTCCTCGAGGACGGGCGCACGTTCCGCGGGCAGGCCTACGGCGCTCTCGGGGAGACCTTCGGAGAGGCCGTCTTCAACACCGGCATGACCGGCTACCAGGAGACGCTCACCGACCCGAGCTACCACAAGCAGGTCGTCGTCATGACGGCCCCGCAGATCGGCAACACCGGGGTCAACGACGAGGACCCCGAGAGCAGCCGGATCTGGGTCAGCGGCTTCGTGGTGCGCGACCCGAGCCGGGTCCCGAGCAGCTGGCGGTCCCAGCGCAGCCTCGACGACGAGCTCGCCTCCCAGGGCGTCGTCGGGATCAGCGGCGTCGACACCCGCGCCCTCACCCGCCACCTGCGCGAGCGCGGCGCGATGCGCGTCGGCGTCTTCAGCGGCGACCTGCCGAGCGACGCGCACGAGCGCGTGCTGGCCAGCCCGCAGATGGTGGGCGCCGACCTCGCGCACGAGGTGACGACGCCCGAGGCGTACGTCGTCCCGGCCGTCGGCGAGAAGCGGTTCACCGTCGCCGCCGTCGACCTCGGCATCAAGCGCGCCACGCCCCGGTACCTGGCGCAGCAGGGCTGCGAGGTCCACGTCCTCCCCGCCACGACGACGGCCGAGGAGCTGCTCGCACTGGAGCCCGACGGCGTCTTCTTCTCCAACGGACCTGGCGACCCCGCCACCACCGACGGCCCGGTCGCGGCGGCCCAGGGCGTGCTGGCCGCCGACGTGCCCCTGTTCGGGATCTGCTTCGGCAACCAGATCCTCGGCCGGGCGCTGGGCCTCGGGACCTACAAGCTCCGCTACGGCCACCGCGGCGTGAACCAGCCGGTCATGGAGCGGGCCACCGGCCGGGTCCACGTGACCAGCCACAACCACGGCTTCGCCGTCGACGCCCCGACCGACGGCACGCCCGTCGACACCCCCTACGGCCGCGTCGAGGTCAGCCACGTCGACCTCAACGACGACGTCGTCGAGGGGCTCCGGTGCCTCGACGCCCGCGCCTTCTCCGTGCAGTACCACCCTGAGGCCGCACCCGGCCCCCACGACGCCACCGGGCTGTTCACGCAGTTCGCGTCCCTGATGGAGGGCTGACCGCGTGCCCCGCCGCGACAACCTGAAGCACGTGCTCGTCATCGGCTCCGGCCCGATCCTCATCGGACAGGCCGCCGAGTTCGACTACTCCGGGACCCAGGCCTGCCGCGTGCTCCGCGCCGAGGGCCTGCGGGTGACGCTGATCAACAGCAACCCGGCCACGATCATGACCGACCCGGAGTTCGCCGACGCCACCTACGTCGAGCCGATCACCCCCGACTTCGTCACGAAGATCATCGCCAAGGAGCGTCCGGACGCGATCCTGGCGACCCTCGGCGGCCAGACGGCGCTCAACACCGCCCTGGCCCTGCACGAGGCCGGCGTGCTCGAGCAGTACGGCGTCGAGCTGATCGGCGCCGACGTCGACGCCATCCGCAAGGGCGAGGACCGGCAGCTGTTCAAGGAGATCGTCGAGCAGGTCGGCGGGGAGAGCGCCCGCAGCACGGTCTGCCACACCCTCGAGGAGACCCTCGCCGGGGTGGAGTCCCTCGGCGGCTACCCCGTCGTCGTGCGCCCCAGCTTCACCATGGGCGGCGCGGGCGGCGGGATCGCCTACAGCGAGGCCGACCTCATGCGCATCGCCGGCAGCGGCCTGCAGCAGAGCATCACCACCGAGGTCCTGCTCGAGGAGTCGATCCTGGGCTGGAAGGAGTACGAGCTCGAGCTGATGCGCGACAAGAACGACAACGTCGTCG
>JAOPWW010000006.1 GCA_025965495.1 Frankiales bacterium | reverse complement strand
CCTCCTCGCCGTAGACCGGGTCGGGCCGCCCGACGACGGCCGCCGTCGCCACCGCCGGGTGCGCGAGCAGGACGTCCTCGACGTCGCGCGGGTAGACGTTGAAGCCGCCGCGGATGATGAGGTCCTTGAGGCGGTCGACGACGTAGAGGTAGCCGTCGTCGTCGAGGTGACCGACGTCGCCGGTGTGCAGCCAGCCGTCCCGCAGGACCTGGGCGGTGCCGGCCGGGTCGTTCCAGTAGCCGAGCATGACGCCCGGGCTCGCGACGCAGACCTCGCCGTCGACGCCCGCGGGGACCTCGGCGCCGTCGTCGCCGACGATCCGCAGCGACGTCCGGGGCAGCGGCAGGCCTACCGAGCCGAGCCGGCGCGCCCAGGGCGGGTTCATGGTCGCCGTCGAGGTGACCTCGGTGCAGCCGTAGCCGTCGCACACGACGACGCCGGGCACCCGCCGCTCGAACTCCTCGACGACGGGGACGGCCAGCGGCGCCCCGCCGATGGACAGGTAGGACAGCGTGGACAGGTCGGCCGCCTCGAGGTCCTCGCGCAGCAGCAGCTGCAGCATCGAGGGCACCAGGGCGCTGGCCTCGACGGCGTGGTCGGCGACCAGGCGCAGCCACTCCGTGGCGACGAACCGGCGCTGGAGCAGCAGCAGCCCGGGCTCCTCGAGGTGCAGCCGCGACACCGTCGTCATGAGGCCGAACACGTGCGACAGCGGCAGCGGGACGAGCGCGCCCCGGGTCCCGCTGCGCTCGAGGACCTCCGCGCGGGCCCGGCTCTGCTCGACGAGGCCGTGGTGGCCGAGCATCACGCCCTTGGCGCGCCCGGTGGTGCCGCCCGTGTAGAGCAGCGCGGCGAGGTCGGTGCCGTCGCGGGAGACCAGGGGCAGGGGGTCGGCCTGCTCGAGGTCGTCCCAGGAGGGCGACCCCGCTGTCCCCTCCTGCGCGGCTCCGCCCGCGACGACCACCCGCACCGGCAGGCCGGCGCTCGCCTCCTGCGCCAGCGACAGCCGGTCGTCGGACACGACCAGCACGACCGCGCCGCTGTCGACCAGGACGTGGCGCAGCTCGTCGGCGGTGACGGCCGCGATGAGGGGGCTGACGGCCGCGCCGGCGCGCCAGACCGCGAGGTAGGACAGCACGACCTCGGGGCGGTTGGTCATGACGACCACGACCCGGTCACCGGGCCGGACGCCGAGCGCGGCCAGGCCGCCGGCGATCCGTGCGGACCGGTCCAGGACCTCGGAACCGTGAAGGACCGACCCCTCGAAGCCGAGGACAGGGGTGGAGGCGGTGCGCTCCAGCGCCTGCTCGGCGAGCACCGCCAGCGACATGGCGGCGACGCTAGTCCTCTCCCGGTCCCGGTCCGCCCCCGCATCCCGATCGAGTCACATCCGCCCCATCCGTCCCACCCGGGGCTACCGTCGGTCCACTTCCCCCTGGGCCTTCCCCGGCTCCCCCGGGCCTTCCCCGGCCTCCCAGTGCAAGAGGTGCTCGTCCGTGCGCTCCCGTCCCCGGGCCAGCCTGGCCCTGTCCGTCCTGGTCCTGCCGCTCGTCCTCGTCGCCCCGGTGGCGACCCTGCCGAGCCTGCCCGGGTCGGGGGTGAAGCCGGTCCCCGCCGCCCTGCACACGCTCGCCCTCCCCGTCCCGGCCGCGACCGGCGGTCTGCGGACGGCGTCGGTCGCGACCACGGTCTCGCTCCCGGCTGCCCGCACCGCTGACTTCTCCACCCTCGGCGTCACCTGGCGTCCGGGCAGCGCCGACGGCGACCTCGACGTCGAGGTGCGCACCCGCACCGGCGGCGCCTGGACGGGCTGGAAGGACCTCGGCGGCAGCACCGACGACGCCCCCGACGCCGACAGCGCCGACGCCGTCCGCAGCGGCGCCCGCGAGGGCACCCGTCCGGCCTGGGTCGGCCCGTCCGACGGCGTCCAGGTCCGGGCTGTGGTCACGTCCGGCCGCGTCCCTGCCGACCTGCGCGTCGACCTGATCGACCCCGGCACCTCGCCCGCCGACGTCGTGCAGAAGACCCCGCTGTCGGTCGCCGGAGCGTCCGAGCCGCAGCCCCTGATCGTGTCGCGCGCCGAGTGGGGCGCCGACGAGTCGATGAGGACCTGCTTCTCGGGCTACACCGGCACGCCCCGCGTGGCCTTCGTGCACCACACCGACTCGACCAACGACTACACGCCCGAGCAGGCCCCCGCCGCGGTCCGGGGCTTCTACGCCTACCACGTGAAGAGCCGCGGCTGGTGCGACATCGCCTACAACTTCCTCGTCGACCGCTACGGCGTCGTCTACGAGGGGCGCTACGGCGGCATCGACAAGGCCGTCCTCGGCGCCCACACGGGCGGCTTCAACACCAACAGCTTCGGCACCGCCATGATCGGCACGTTCAGCACGGTCTCCCCGCCGGCCGCCCTGCGCAGCAGCCTGGCCCGCCTCCTCGCCTGGAAGCTCGGCCGCTCCTACGCGGACCCGCTGGGCACGGGCACCCTGACCTCGGGGAGCGGCTCGAAGTTCGCCGCGGGCACCACCCACACGTTCAGCGTCATCAGCGGTCACCGCGACGCCGTCGACACGACCTGCCCCGGCGACCTCGGGTACGCGATCCTCGGCCAGCTCCGGCAGGACGTCCGCACGCTGATGGGCGCCTCGTTCGTCGCGCCGTCGGCCGCGCCGCTCACGACCACCACGACGCCGGTCTCGCTCACCAGCGGCCTGCTCCAGCCTCTGTCCTGGCGGCTCGAGGTGACGTCGGTGGCCACCGGCGAGGTCGTGCGCAGTCTCACGGGCAGCGGCACCAGCCGCGTCGACACGTCCTGGGACCTGCGCGACGGGACCGGCGCCCCGGCTCCGGCCGGCTCCTACCGCGCCACCCTGTACGGCGGCCCGGACGCCGACCCGGCGCTGCCGTGGTCGACCGCCGTCACGATCCAGCC
>JAOPWW010000544.1 GCA_025965495.1 Frankiales bacterium | reverse complement strand
ACCTACGACGACCTCATGACCTACGTCTACGGCTCCGCCGCCGTCATCGGGCTGGAGATGGTGCCGGTCCTGGAGCCCGTCGTCCCCCGCGAGGTCGCCGAGCCGTACGCCGCCGACCTCGGGGTCGCGTTCCAGATGAGCAACTTCATCAGGGACGTCGGGGAGGACCTGCGCCGCGGGCGGGTCTACCTGCCCCAGGACGAGCTGGCCGCGTTCGGCGTCACGCGTGAGCACCTCGAGCACGGCGTCGTCGACGGCCCGGTCCGCCGGCTGCTGGCCTTCGAGGTCGCCCGCACCCGCGAGACCTACCGCAGCGCGCGCCAGGGGGTCCGGCTGCTCCACCCCACCAGCCGCCCGTGCATCGAGACCGCGCTCGCGCTCTACGGCGGGATCCTCGACGAGGTCGAGGCGGCCGACTACGCCGTCCTCGGCCAGCGGGTCTCGGTCGGCGCCGGGAAGCGCCTGCGCGTCGCGGTGCCCGGCCTGGTCCGGGCCTGGCAGGCCCGCCGGGGCACCCCGGCAGGAACGGGACCCGGGGCGTCGAAGTAGGCAGCACTGCCCGCTCCGAGAGGTCTGCCCGTGTCGCGTCGCCGCACCACCGCCCTCACCGCCCTGCTGGGTGCCGCCGCCCTCGCCGTGCCCGCCGCCACCGCCGCGGGGACCAGCGCCGGCGGGACGGTCCCGTGCCGCGCCCAGACGCCGCTGACCTTCTCCGCCCCGACCTACGTCGACATCACGCGGGCCGGCGGGGAGCCGCTGGTCGCCACGCTGCCGAACGGCGACCTGCTCTACAGCGCGCACGCCGGCACGACGCACTTCTACGCGCCGGAGGCGCCGAACGCCGGGACCACGGCCTTCGCGCAGAACTACACCAACCAGACCTACGTCTGGACCAGCAGCGACGCCGGCCGGACCTGGACCTTCCGGCCCCGCTACGCCCCGCCGCAGGACCTGCCGCTGACCGGGTTCTCCGACCCGGAGGTCGCGATCGACAGCGCCGGGGACGTCTTCTTCAGCGAGATCAACCTCGCCAACGTCGCCATGAGCAAGAGCACCGACAGCGGGAGGAGCTTCACGCTGCAGGACCTCGGTGCGGCCGTCCTCACCGACCGGCAGTGGCAGGAGGCCGACCGCAAGGACGAGGTGTACTTCGCGGCGAACGCCTTCGGCGGCGGCACCGGCGTGCCCCCGAGCCCGGGCCTGGGCCACTACCTGTCCAAGAGCGTCGACGGCGGCAAGACCTTCACCACCAACGTGCCGGACAGCAAGGGCGGCGACGGCATGGGCGACCTGCGCGTCGACAAGCGCACCGGCACCCTCTACGAGACCCACTTCGACGGCTCCTACGGCAGCGGGACCGGCACCCTGAGCATGGTCGCCTTCCGGCAGGCCCGGGCCGGGAGGCTGTCGGAGGCGGACGCCTCGCTCGGCGTCATCGCCAAGGGCGTCGACAGCGTCAGCCACTGGCCCGCCTTCGACCTCGACCCGTCCGGGAACCTCTACGTCACCTGGGACGAGAGCGGCCGGGGCGCCCGCAAGGCCGGCGTCTACTACGCCGTCTCGCGCGACGCCGGGCGCACCTTCAGCGCGCCGCAGCGCGTCGACACCGACGACCACACCGACATCTGGCCGTGGATCGCGGTCGGCGACGACGGCGGCGTCGCCCTCGCCTGGCTGCAGGCCGACGTCGCCCTGCCCGGCAACGACGCCGAGACGCCCGGCACGCACGGCTGGCACCTCTACGCGGCCGCGACCGACCAGGGCCTGGGCTGCGGCCGGTCCCACCGGGCGCCGTTCAGCGTGGCCCGCGCGACGAAGCAGGCCGTCCACACCGGCACGATCTGCCAGGGCGGCACCACCTGCCAGGCGACCGCCACCGACCGCCGCCTCGGCGACTACTTCTCGATGGACGTCGACGCCGCGGGCCGCGCCTACCTCGGCTACGCCGACACCCGCACCCCCGCCGCCGTCGCACTGCCGGGCCTCGTGCACCAGAGCGGCGGACCGCTGCTCGTCGGCGGCCGCACGACCCGCCCGGCGGGCGTCTCCTCCGCGACGGGGCGCGTGCTCTCCCCCCGGCGCTGACGGCGCACCTGCCCGGCAGCCCGTCCCGGAGGTGACCCGGTCGGCCGCGGCGTCCGGTTTGCGCGGGCGCCGCAGCGGCGACAGGTCCTCCGTGGCCCAGGACGAGCGAGCGAAGACCAGCGACAGCCCCGGCGCGGATCCCAGCGTGACGCCGGGCCTCGAGGCCGGGGGCGGCGTCCAGCCCGGCGACACGCCGCCGAGCGCCGACTCGATGAGCGGCGCGGTCGGCGACGACCGCAAGAACACCCCGAACATGGGGCCGGTCAGCGGCAACCGCACGCCGATGATCATCACGCTGGCGATCCTCGGCCTGATCGTCCTGGCCGTCATCGGCTACGGCGTCGCGGAGATCACCAGCTACCTCACCCGCAGTCCGGGCGGCGAGCAGAGCGGCCTGGCCGTCCTGCACGCGACCGGCCTGCTGACCCGCAGCTAGGAGCGGGCTCCTAGAAGCCCAGCGCCTGCGCCCGCCGCTTGATCTCGGTCGCGCGGTTCTCGTGCAGGGCGTCCAGCGGCGTGCCCGGCAGCGTCGGGTCCTCCGTGGTGAGCCAGCGCAGGGCCTCCTCCGGCGTGTAGCCGGCGTCGGCGAGCAGGGTCAGCACCGGCACCAGGTGCTTGACCTGGACGGCGCCGTCGAGCAGCCGCTCCGGCACCACCAGGTGGTTCTCCTCGTCCCGGACGGCGAGCAGCTGGCCGTCCTTGACGAGCGTGCGGACGTGGACGACGTCGGTCCCCATGCGCTCGGCGACCTCGGGCAGGCTCAGCATCTCCACCCGGACGAGTCTAGAGAGGCCCGCCCCCGGCGAAGGCGGCGTCCAGGACGGCTGCGGTCTGGCGGGACTCCTCGAGGCTCAGGACCCACCCGGGACCGCCGGACAGCACGGACGACGTCTCCTCGACCATGACGCGGTAGGCGTCGGTCGCGGGCACGGGGACCCGCTCGGTGCCGGTCCCGTCGGAGACCCAGAGCTCGGTCGCGTCGTCCTTCCAGGACGTGTACGGGGCGTCGCGCAGCTCGACCTCGCCGCGCTCCCCCGTGATGACCAGCCACTGGCCGGCGTCGACGCTGATGCCCGCACGCACCTCGGCGGTCGCGCCCGAGTCCCAGTCCAGGACCAGCTTCGCGTCCAGGTCGACGCCGGTCGGGCCGAGCTCGAGCTGGGCGGCGACGGCGTCGGGCATGCCCTGCCCGACCGCCCACAGGCAGGCGCTGACGGCGTAGCAGCCGACGTCGTAGAGCGCGCCGCCGCCGCGGCCGGGCTCGAGCCGGTAGTTCCCCTCGAGCTGCCCGGCGAAGGTGAAGCCGGCGGTGACGTGGGTGACCGGGCCGATCTCGGCGAGGCGCTGCTGGGCCAGCCGGACCCGCGGGTGCCAGCGGTACCAGGACGCCTCGACGACGGTCCGCCCCGTCCGGGCCGACGCCTCGGCCATCACGTCGACCTCGGCCGCCGTCAGCCCGAGGGGCTTCTCGCACAGCACGTGCTTGCCGGCCTCGAGCGCCGCCAGCGTCCAGGGCAGGTGCGCGTCGTTGGCCAGGGCGACGTAGACGGCGTCGACGTCGGGGTCGGCGAGGACCTCGTCGTAGGAGCCGTAGGCCGTCACCGGACCGAGCGCGGCGGCGCGGGCGACGTCGCGGGCTCCGGCGGCCTGCAGGACCGCGTCCTGCGCGGCGTGGACGGCGGGCGCGAGCGCGTTCGTCGCGATCATGCCCGCGCCGAGGAAGCCCCAGCGGACGGGCGTCACCCGCACGACTCCGTCACCCTGTCCCTTCCTCGCACGACTCCGTCATGACCCAGGCA
>JAOPWW010000499.1 GCA_025965495.1 Frankiales bacterium | reverse complement strand
GGCGGCGGAGGCGGCGGCGAGCAGCTCGGCCAGCGGTCCGCCGGTCGCGGCACCGGCGCGCACCACCGGCGCCACCGCGACGGGTCCGCCGTCGAGGTCGGTGAGCAGCACCACGGCGCCGACGGCGAAGCGGACCCGGTCGGTCGCGCGCGGGTCGGCCAGGACCAGGACGGCGTCCCCGCTGCCGGCGACCAGCGCCTCGGTGCCGGCTGCGGCCGCCGCCCGGTGCAGGACGGCGTCGCGCAGCTGCTCCACGCCCGCCAGCCCCACCAGGGCCTCGACCTCGCCGAGGCCGTCGAGGGCGAGGTGGACGAGCTCCAGGTCGGGCCGGCGCCGCAGCAGCGGCGGGGCCTCCGCCTGCAGCGCGCAGAGCGTGCCGGAGCCCGGAAGCGCGCGGGGCAGCGGCGACCGGTGCACGGGATCCTCCAGGGGCTGGGCGAGACAGGGGTCACATCGCTGCCGGCGAGGACGCCGTTACAGCAGCCCGCGCAGGGTAGGTTGTCGTCAGAGTGACGAGCACCTGAGGAGTGCCGATGTCGACCGCCCTGCTGACCGACCGCTACGAGCTCACGATGCTGGACGCCGCCGTCCGGGAGGGGCTCGCGGACCGGCCCGCCGTCTACGAGGCCTTCTCCCGCCGGCTCCCGCCAGGCCGTCGCTTCGGGGTCCTCGCCGGGCAGGGCCGCCTCGGCAGCCTGCTCGCCGACGTCGTCCCCGGGCCGGAGGAGCTCGAGGCGCTGCGGGACGTCGTGTCGCCCGAGACCCTCGCCTGGCTCGCCGCCGACCGGCCCGCGCCCGAGGTGCTCGCCTACCCCGAGGGCGAGACCTACGCGCCCGGCAGTCCGGTGCTGACCGTCGCCACGACCTTCGGGCAGGGGCTCCTGCTCGAGACGCTCGTGCTGTCGGTCCTCAACCACGACAGCGCCGTGGCCTCGGCGGCCGCCCGGATGGTCCTGGCCGCGGGCCACCGTCCCCTGCTCGAGATGGGCAGCCGCCGCACCCACGAGCAGTCCGCCGTCGCCGCGGCCCGCGCCGCCTACGTGGCCGGGTTCTCCGCCACCAGCAACCTGGAGGCCGGACGCCGCCACGGCGTCCCGACCGTCGGGACCAGCGCCCACGCCTTCACCCTCGCCCACGCCACCGAGGCCGAGGCCTTCGCCGCCCAGGTCGAGGCCCAGGGCGTCGGGACCACCCTGCTCGTCGACACCTACGACACCGAGCAGGGCATCCGCACGGCCGTCGAGGTCGCCGGCCCGGACCTCGGCGCGGTCCGGCTCGACAGCGGCGACCTGCACGAGGAGGTCCACCGGGCCCGCGCCCTGCTGGACTCCCTCGGGAACACCCGCACCCGGATCGTCGTCACCAGCGACCTCGACGAGCACGCGATCGCCGGCCTCGCGCACACCCAGGCCGACTCCTACGGCGCCGGCACCAGCGTCGTCACCGGCTCCGGCGCCCCCACGGCCGGCTTCGTCTACAAGCTGGTCGCCATCGAGCGCGACGGCGCGATGGTGCCCGTCGCCAAGCGCAGCTCGGGCAAGCGCAGCCTCGGCGGCCGCAAGACCGCCTTCCGCACCTACGACGACGCCGGCCGCGTCACCGGCGAGCTGCTCCTGCAGGGCGGCGAGGTCCCGCCGGACGGCGCCCGCCCGCTGCAGCAGCCGCTCCCTCCCGTCGAGGACCTGGCCGCCGCCCGCGCCCGGTGCGCCGCCTCGCTGGCCGAGCTCCCCGACAGCGCCCGCCTGCTCGAGCCCGGCACCGCCGCCTGGACCGCCCGCCTCACCACCGAGGAGCCCTCGTGACCAGCACCCGCAGGACCGCCTTGCTCGTCGTCGACGTCCAGGTCGACTTCTGCGAGGACGGCAGCCTCCCGGTCGCCGGCGGCAAGCAGGTCGCCGCCGACGTCCTCGCGCTCCTGCGGGGCGACCACGGCTACGACGTCGTCGTCGCGTCGCAGGACTGGCACGTCGACCCCGGGACGCACTTCGCCGACGTGCCGGACTTCGTCGGCACCTGGCCCGCGCACTGCGTGGTCGGCACCGGGGGGGCGCGCTTCCAGGAGCCGCTGACGGAGGACCTGTTCGACGCCGTCGTCCGCAAGGGCGAGCACGCCGCGGCCTACTCGGCCTTCGAGGGGCGCACCGACGGCCGCCCGCTCGCCGACGTGCTGCAGGGCGTCGACGCCCTCGACGTCTGCGGCGTCGCCACCGACCACTGCGTCCGGGCGAGCGTGCTCGACGCGTGCGCCGCCGGCCTCGACGTCCGGGTGCTGCTGCCCCTGTGCGCCGGCGTCGCCCCCGCGACCACGGCGACGGCGCTCGAGGAGATGGAGCGCGCCGGGGCGCAGGTCGTGCGGTGAGCCGCTCGGACGAGCACGAGCAGGAGTTCCTCGCCGCCTACGACCCGCGGGCCTTCCCGCCGTTCGCCGTCACGGTCGACGTCGTCCTGCTGACCGTCCGCGAGGGCCGGCTGTGCGTGCTGCTGGTCGAGCGCGACACCCACCCGTTCCGCGGCGGCCTGGCGCTGCCCGGCGGGTTCGTGCAGGCCGACGAGGACCTCGACACCGCCGCCGTCGAGCGCCTCGAGAACGAGACGGGGGTGCGGCGCGACGTCGCCCACGTCGAGCAGCTCGGCGCCTTCGGCGACCCGCACCGCGACCCGCGGATGCGGGTGGTCAGCGTCGCCTACCTCGTGTTCGCCCCCGACCTGCCGGCGCCCCGCCCGGGGTCGCGGGTGCGGTCCGTGCAGTGGGTCCCGGTCGAGGACGTCGACGCCGCCCGGCTCGCCTTCGACCACGACGCCGTCCTCGCCGCCGGGGTCGAGCGGGCGCGGGCCAAGCTCGAGTACTCCCCGGTCGCGACCGCGTTCTGCGGTGAGGAGTTCACGGTCGCCGAGCTGCGCCACGTCTACGAGGCGGTCTGGGGCGTCCCCCTGGACCCCCGCAACTTCCACCGCAAGACGACCGGGACGCCCGGGTTCCTCGTGCCGGTCGGCAGCCCGGCTCCGGTCGGTCCGGGGGGCGGGCGACCGGCCGCGCTGTACCGCCGCGGGAGCGCCGCCCTGCTGCACCCGGCCATGCTGCGGCCGCAGCGCGAGGACTAGAGCCCCGCATCCGGGTAGACCCCCCGGTGTGAGCTCCGCGTCCCCCTCTCCCGCCACGCCGGGGACGCTCGTCGTCCCGAGCGTGCCGCGGAGCGTCGCCGAGGTCCGCCGGTTCGCCGTCCGGGCCTTCGCCGCGTCGTCGGCCGAGGTGCAGGACACCGTGGCGCTGCTGGTCAGCGAGATCGCCACCAACGCCCTGGTCCACGGCAGCGGCGACGTCGAGGTCCGGGTGCACGAGGTCGCCGGCGTGCTGCGCGTCGAGGTCGCCGACGGGAGCGCCGACCTGCCCACCCCGCGCAGCGCCGACGCCGACGCCGAGGGGGGCCGCGGCCTGGCCCTCGTCGACGCTCTCGCGAGCGCCTGGGGGACCGAGGCGCGGCCCGGCGGCAAGGTCGTCTGGTTCGAGGTCCGGGGCTAGCTCGCGACCGTGTCGGCCGCGACCGCCCGGCGCTCGCCCAGCGGCCGGGCCGGCCCCTGCGTGGTGTCCTGCGTGGTCTGCCGCTCGGCCTCGGCGTTGACCTCCGCGCCGAACAGGACGATGTAGCAGGTCAGGTACAGCCACAGCAGCAGGACGACGACGCCGGCCAGCACGCCGTAGGTCTTGCCGTACTTGCCGAAGTTGCTCACGTAGAGCGAGAAGCCGGCGGAGCCGACGATCCACAGCACGGTGGCGACGCCGCTGCCGATGGCGGTCCACTCGAAGCGGGCGTTGTCGCGGTCGGGGGCGTAGCGGTACAGGACCGCGAGCGCGACGGCCATGAAGGCGACCAGCCCGACCCAGCGGCCGACGAACACGGCGACCGTGCCGACGACGCCGAGCCCGAGCGAGTCCAGCGCCGCGGGCAGCACGGCGACGAGGCCGACGGCCACGACGACGAACACGACGGCGCCGAGGGTGAGCAGCAGCGCCGTGCCGCGGAGCTTGACGGCGCCCCGGGACTCCTTCTCGTCGTACGCCAGGTTGATGGCCTTCATCATGTTCTGGACGCCGCCGCTGGCGGAGAACAGCGCGCCGAGCAGGCTGACGACCAGGCCGATGCCCAGGCCGCCGCTGCTGCTCGAGGTGATGGACCGCATCTGGTCGGCGATCAGCGTGGCGGTCTCCGGCGGCAGCGTCCTCGACAGGCTCTCGATCTGGCTCTGCACCGTCGAGGGGTCCGCGACCAGGCCGTAGAGGGTCACCATCGCGATGAGCGCCGGGAACAGGGCCAGGAAGGCGTAGAAGGCCACACCGGCCGCGAGCAGCGGCACGTTGTCGTCCTTGGTCTCCTTCCAGGCCCGCTTCACGACCTGCTTCCAGTCGTCCTTGCCGAGCTCGGTGGGCTTCTCGGCGTCCGCGGCGGACTGCTGCTGCGGGGACTGCTGGGCCTGCTGCCGCTCCTGCCGGACCGGCGCGGTCGACGGGTACGGGTCCGGTGCGGCGTGCCCCCGACGTCGTCCGCGCAGGACGGCCGCCCCCACGATCAGCGTGCGTCCGATGCCCATGCCCAGCCTCCTCGCGCCGCCCCCCTCGCGGGGACGTCCGGTCCGTGGTACCCCGCGAGCCGCCGCCGACCCCGCGCGCCGTGCAGCCGCCGGTCCCCGGGGTAGGCAGGCGCCATGGCCGACTCCTCGCTCGTCACCTCCTGGGCCGTCTGCGGCATCGCCGCGGCCGCCGCCCGCTTCCTGCCGGTCCCCCTGCTCGACGACGTCGTCCGCGAGCGCGCGGCGCAGCAGGCGGTCAGCCGGACCCTGCGCGCGCACGGCAGCACCCTCGACGTCGCGCTGCTGTCCCCGCTGTGGGGCGACGCCGGCCCCCAGCGCTTCCGGCTGCTCCGCCGGCTGCGCTCGGTCCCGACCCGCGTGCTGCTGTTCCCCGTCCGCAAGTACACGGCCCTGTTCGGCTCCGTGCGGGGCGTGCCGACCGACCTGCTGCGGGTCGTGCTGCTGGGGCGGACCGTCGACCGGCTGCTGGACGCCGGGTCGTTCACCGACGCCACCACCGCGACGACGCAGGCTCGCGCCGTGCGACACGCCGTCGACGGCGCGCTCGGCCGGATCGACCTGCGCCTCGCGACGGCGGCCCTGTCCGACGGGCTGTCCGGCATCCGTGACCTCACCCGCTCGGCCGTCGGCATGGCCCGCCGACCCGCGGACGACGCCGCCGACGCACCCGTGGCGCAGGGCGCCGAGGCCGTCGTCGAGGTGCTCCGGCGTCCCGAGGTGCAGGAGCTGCTCGCCCGCTTCGACGCCGACGTCGACCGCCGCCTGGCCTGAGCGGCGGCCCTCAGCCCTCCGCGTCGGTCGCCACCACGCGCAGCAGCAGCGCGCGGGCCGCCTGGAGCACGAGGTCGCGGTCGTGGGTGACGACGAAGGAGAAGCGGCGCGCGCCGTCGGGGCCGACGTCCCCCTGGTCCCGCGCCAGCAGCGCGGCGGCGTAGTGCGGGCCGACGACGACGACGTCCCACTCGCGGGCCAGGGCGTCGTCGGCGGCCACCTCCGCTCCGCGCACCTCGCCGACCGGGCGGGTCCCGATCCCGACGCCGAGCGCGGCGACCAGCGCGCAGCGGCGGGTCAGCCGGGCGTAGCGGCCGGCCGAGCGGGCCGTGAAGTGCTCGCGGCTCTGGAAGGTCGACAGCACCACCGGGGGCTCGCCGTCGGTCATCGCCCGCCGCTCGAGGTGCTTGCTCATGGGCAGCAGCAGCTTCTTGCTCGCCGTGCGGACGTCGGCGCGGCCGGCGACCAGGCCGAAGGGCGTCGTGCCGTGGGGCAGCGGCTGGGGGCGCAGCAGCCGCACGACCTCGCGCGGGCGACGGAGCTGCCGGGGCAGCGGACCGGGCCGGCCGAACAGCCACCCCTGGCCCATGGTGGCGCCGAGCGCGAGCGCCCGCTGGCGGTGCAGGTCGGTCTCGATGCCCTCGGCCAGCACGCGCGCCCCGGTCCGCTCGGCCTGCGCCAGGATCGCGCTGGCCGTCGCGGAGGTCGCGTCGTCGGCCGGCTGCTGCACCAGGTGCATGTCGAGCTTGACGACGTCGGGGTGCACGAACGGCATCAGCGCGAGCGACGCCGGCTCGACCCCGACGTCGTCCATGGCCACGCCCCACCCGACCGCGCGGGCCCGCTCGACCGCGGCCAGCAGGGCAGCCGGGTCGCGCGTCAGGGCGCGCTCGGTCATCTCGCTGACGACGCGCAGGGAGCGCTCGGCCTCGCCCATCAGCTCCAGGAGGTCCGGCGGGCAGGGGCTCCCGAGCGCCTCCGGCTCGGTGTTGACGAACAGGGAGAGGTCCGCGGGCAGGCCGGCGTCCAGGGCGCCGCGGAAGGCGGCGGCCCGGCACACCCAGTCCAGCTCGGCCAGGCGGCCGGCCGCACGGGCGGCGTCGAACAGGACGTCGGGGCTCTCCCACCGGGTGCCGCGGGGCCCCCGGGCCAGGGCCTCGTAGCCGAGGACCTCGCCGGTGACGAGGTCGACGAGCGGCTGGTACACGGCCACGACCGCGCGGGCGTCGACCACGTCGTGGACCGAGCCGTAGCGGGACGTCGGGGAGGAGGAAGGGGGGACGGCAGCAGCGAGGGTGGTCACGAGGTGCTCCGAGCAGGGCGCGCAGGATCAGGTCGGCGGCTCGCTGCTGAACCGGTCAGGACCTGTCTCGGCGCCGTCCGTCCGCTCTTGAGAGGTTCCTGGCGACAGAGGTTCCTGGCGACGGCGCCCCCGTCCGTCCGCCGAGCACCCCCGGACGACGAGAGGGCCGCCCCTGTGCGGGACGGCCCTCTCGTCGTGCTGCTGTTGCCGTACTGCTGTGCTTGTCGTGCTGCTGTGCGCGAGGGGGGAGTTGAACCCCCACGTCCTTTCGGACACACGGACCTGAACCGTGCGCGTCTGCCATTCCGCCACTCGCGCGAGCGGCTCCGCCACCAGACGGGCAGAGCGCGCTGACGCTAGCAGACGGGCCGCGCCGGACGAGCCCGCGGATACGATCACCCGCCGGAGGGAAGGGGTCGAGCGTGGGAGTCCTGCAGCGCTTCGAACGACGGCTCGAGGGCCTGGTCGAGGGTGCCTTCGCGCGCACCTTCGGCGGGGTCGTCCAGCCCGTCGAGCTCGCGGCCGCCCTGCAGCGCGAGGCGCAGGCGAACAAGGCGGTCGTCGGCCACGGCCGGGTGCTCGTCCCGAACGCCTACCTCGTCGAGCTGAGCCCGTCCGACGGCGAGCGGCTGCAGGAGTTCGGCCCCGCGCTGACCCGCGAGCTGGCCACCGTCCTCACCGAGCACGCCGCCGAGCAGGGCTGGTCGTTCGTCGGTCCCGTCACCGTCGCCTTCTCCCGCAACGACTCCGTGAAGAACGGCGTCTTCCGCGTCTCGTCCTCGGTCAAGGCCGAGCAGCAGGTCAGCGCCCGGGTGCCGGAGCAGGGCGCGACGACGGCTCCCGGGCGGCCACGCCTGGTGGTGTCGGGCGGCGAGGACGGCGCGGAGGAGCGCACGGTCGTGCTGACCGGCGAGGTGACCGTCCTCGGCCGCGGCCAGGAGGCCGACGTCCAGGTCGCCGACACCGGCGTCTCCCGCCGGCACGCCCAGATCGTGCTCGAGCCCGGCGGCGCGCGCCTGCAGGACCTGCAGTCGACCAACGGCACCCGCGTCAACGGCCGGCGCGTCTCCAGCACCCGGCTGCGCGACGGCGACTCGGTCGACGTCGGGGCCACCACGCTCGTCTACCGGCAGGACGGCTGATGGGGTCGGCGCTCGTCGTCGCACTGGTGAAGTACGGCCTGCTGCTGCTCCTGTGGCTGTTCGTCGTCGCCGCGGTGCGCACCGTCCGGTCGGACCTGTTCGGCGCGCGCACGTCCCGCCCGACCGCCGGCGTCCCGGTGCCCGCGGGTCCGTCCGGCGCGGCGCCGCCGTCGCGCGCGGCGGCCCGCAGCCGCAGCTCCGCCCGCAAGCTGGTCGTCACCGAGGGGGCCCTCGCGGGCACGAGCATCGCCCTGACCGACGCCCCGGTCACGCTCGGCCGGGCCGACGACTCGACCCTGGTCCTCACCGACGACTACGCCTCCACCCGGCACGCCCGCCTGGTGCCGGGCGACGGCGTGTGGCTGGTCGAGGACCTCGGCTCCACCAACGGGACCTACCTGTCGGGCAGCAAGGTGACGCGCCCGACGCCGGTCCCCCTGGGCCAGCAGATCCGGATCGGCAAGACCGTCCTGGAGCTGCGCCGGTGAGCCGAGGCCTCCGGTGACCCTCGTGCTGCGCTACGCCGCCCGCTCCCACACCGGTCTGCTCCGCACGGGCAACGAGGACTCGGCGTACGCCGGCCCCCGGCTGCTCGCGGTCGCCGACGGCATGGGTGGCCACGCCGCGGGCGAGGTCGCGAGCGCCGTCGCCATCGCCGCGCTCGCCCCGCTGGACGACGACCTGCCCGGCCCCGACCTGCTCGCCGCCCTGCGCACCTCCGCGGTGTCGGCCAACGAGCACCTCCACGACATGGTCGAGGGCGACCCGGCCCTCGAGGGCATGGGCACCACCCTGGTCGCGCTGCTGTTCGCCGGCGGCCGCCTCGGCCTGCTCCACGTCGGCGACTCCCGCTGCTACCTGCTCCGCGACGGCGAGCTGACCCAGATCACCCACGACCACACGCTCGTGCAGACGCTGGTCGACGAGGGCCGCATCAGCGAGGAGGAGGCGAGCACCCACCCGCAGCGCTCGCTGATCACCCGCGCGCTCGACGGCCGCGGCGACGTCGAACTCGACCTGTCCGTGCGCGAGGCCCGGGCCGGCGACCGCTACCTGCTCTGCACCGACGGCCTCACCGGTCCGGTCGGCCGGCGCGAGACGCTGCTGGAGTCCCTGCAGATCCCCGACCCGCAGGCCAGCGCCGACCGGCTGCTCGACCTCGCCCTGCGCGGCGGCGGCCCGGACAACATCACGATGATCGTCGCCGACGTCGTCGAGTCCGCCCAGGCGACCGACACCGTCGTCGTCGCCGGTGCTGCCGCCGACGCCCCCCAGAGCGCGCCGGGCGGCGACTCCGCCGCCTCGACGACGTCGGCGACGATCATCGTGATGTTGTCCGGGCCGCCGCCGCGCAGGGCGAGGTCGAGCAGCCGGTCCGCGCAGGCCTGCGGGTCGGGGATCTGCAGCGACTCCTGCAGCGTCTCGTGGCGACCGACC
>JAOPWW010000443.1 GCA_025965495.1 Frankiales bacterium | reverse complement strand
GGTCGGTGCGGCTGACCGGCCAGGCGCTCATGAGGGCGACGACCTCGGCGCCGTCGAGGGCCAGCGACCGGACCGACTCGGGGAACGCCTTGTCGTAGCAGACCGCCATGCCGAGGCGGCCCACGGGCGTGTCGAACGCGGCGAAGGCGTCTCCGGCGGCGTACGCCGCGCCCTCCTGCAGCGGCTGGTGCACCTTGCGGTGGACGCCCAGCAGGCCGTCGCCGCTGACGCAGACGGCGGTGTTGTAGGTCGCGCCGTCGACGGCGTGCTCGGCCAGGCCGGCCGTGACGACGAGGTCCCCGGCGAGCCGGGCCAGCCGGGCCAGCTCCGGCCCGTCGAGGGCGAGCGCGGGGGGCAGGCCGTCGTCGAGGGCGTCGTCGCCGAGGCTGCCGAGGTAGCCGCCGAGGGCCGCCTCGGGCAGCACGAGCAGGTCGACCCCCCGCCGGCGGGCCTCGTCGCACAGCCGGCCGACCTCGGCGAAGCAGGCGTCGAGGTCGCGGCCGAAGGCGGCGCTGGCCGCGGCGGCCCTCACGCCTCCCCCAGTCCGGTGACCGGGCCCGCGAGCACCTCGGTGACCTCGCCGTCCGGCCAGACCAGCCGGACGCCGGCTCCCGGGACGAGCCGCGCGCAGGCGGCGGTGACCGCCGGTCCGGCCGGCGGCAGGGAGCGCCCCGGCTCGTCGGCGGTCAGGAGCGCGAAGCCGGGGAAGCAGGTGGCCCAGTCACCGAGGGTCGCGCCGGCCGGCACGGGCAGGGCGGCGACGTCGAGCTCCGCGCTGCACCCGCTCGCCTCGGCCAGCATCCCCAGCGTCCCGAGGACCCCGGCCATGGACACGTCCTTCGCGGCCGCCGGCCGGCCCCGGGCCGCGACCGAGGTCATCGCCGCGATCTCCTGCGCCGTCCGCCGGCTGCTCGAGTCCCACTGGCGGCCCGGGTAGCCGGGCCGCCAGGACCCGCCGAGGTCGGCGGTCAGCGAGACCTGCTGACCGGCGCGGCCGGCCCCGCGGACCGGCGCAGCCGCCGTCCCGAGAGCGGTGACCGACAGGGCGGGCGCGACCCCGAGCTGGGTGTGGCCGCCCAGCACCGGCAGGGAGAAGGCCTCGCTCGCCGCCCGCAGGCCGGCGAGGACCCGGGCGGCGTGCGCGGCGGTGGGGGCAGCGAGGGCGTCGAGCACGCCGCGCGGTGCGGCCCCGACGGCAGCGAGGTCGTTCGCGCCGACCAGGACGCCGCACCAGCCGGCCCACTCGGGGTCGTGCTCGACCATGGCCGGCAGGATCGCGTCCACCGACGCGACGACGTCGGACCCGGCGACCGGCGCGCAGTCGTCGCCGACCCAGCCGTCACCCCCGGGGCGCAGCCCGCGGAGCAGGTCGCCGAGGGGGGACTTCGTGGCGTCCACGAGCCGCTGGACCCGGCCGACCGGCCAGCGGACCAGGACGTGGGGCGCTCCCGCGACGGCGACGCGGCGCAGGACCTCCCAGCCGAGGCGCGAGAACAGGGCGGCGTTCTGCGGCAGCACGGTCGCCTCGAAGCGCAGCGCGCCCCGGGCCTCCGCCTGCGCGCAGGCCGCCTCCACCAGGGCCCGGCCCGCGCCGGACGTCCGGGCGGCGGGCGACACCACGAGGCGGCCGCCCTGCCACCACCCCGGCCCGACCTCGAACAGCCGCACCCCGCCGACGACCCGGCCGTGCAGCCGGGCCACGAGGACGACGGCGTCGTCGTCGTGGTCGTCGGCGTCGCTGCGGGCGAACAGGCCGAGCTCGTCGCAGAAGGCGGAGCGCCGCAGGGCCCGGTAGGCGGCGACGTCGTCGGGGCCGGCGAGGTCGACGACGAGCGACGGGCGCGGCGTGCCGACGAGGGTGTCGCACAGGGAGGCGGTCATGCCCCGGCCGCCTGAAGCAGGCCGCACGCGCCGCACGCTGCGCAGCCGGCGCCCTGGTCGGCGCCCCGCATCCCGGCGTCCACCAGCAGCCGGGCGACCCGGCGGGTGACGTCCGCGACGTAGGGCGCGTCCGGCGCGGGGTGGTCGGCGGCGAGGGTGCCGGCCATCGGGCGGAACGGCACGACGAACGGGTAGACGCCCATCGCGACGAGACGGCGGCAGGCCGCGACCGTGGCGTCGGCGTCCTCGCCGAGGCCGAGCAGCACGTAGGTGGAGACGCGGTTCGGGCCGAACTGCCGGACCGCCTCGAGCCAGGCCTCGTCGTAGCGGCGCAGCGGCACCTCGGCCTTGCCCGGCGTCCACCGCTCGCGGACCGCCTGGTCGAGCGACTCGACGTGGATGCCGATCGCGGTCGCGCCTGCCTCCTTGAGCCGCCGGACCCACACGAGGTCCGCGGGCGGCTCGACCTGCACCTGGACCGGCAGTCCGGGCAGGGCCGCCGTCAGGGCGCGGACGACCCGGACCAGGTGCGCGGCTCCGCGGTCCGACCCGGGGGTCGTTCCGGTGGTCAGGACGACCTGCTCGACGCCGTCGAGCGCGACGGCGGCCCGGGCGACCTCGACGAGCTGCTCCGGCGTCTTGACCGCCGGGGTCCGGCCGCCGTCGAGCGACTGCTCGATGGCGCAGAACCGGCAGCGCGTGTCCTCGCGGGTGTACCGGGTGCAGGTCTGGATGACCGTGCTGGCCAGCACGGAGGTGCCGTGCAGGCGGGCGACCGCGATGTACGGCGTGCCGTCGGCGAACGCCAGGTCGTAGAAGGCGGGGCGCACCACCGGCTCGAGCTCGAGGTCCAGCAGCATCCCCTCGGGCCCGGTGAGCCGACCCTCGACGAGCGCGTACGGCGAGTCGTCGACCAGGGGCAGGGCGGTGGCCAGGCCGCCGAGGCGGACGTGGCCGTCGTCGGAGGGACCGGCTCCGCCCGTGCGCCGGACCGGCATCCCCAGCGGGGTGGTCCGGACGCCACGGGTGGCGAGCTGGGCCCTCAGGTCGAGGGCGTCCACGTCGGGCGGCGACATGTCAGAACATGTACGTGCTGTTGATGATGGCGCCCTTGTTGGCGTACGTGATGAGGGCGTCCTGCACGTCGAGCGGGTGCGTCGGGATGACGCCATCGAGCAG
>JAOPWW010000440.1 GCA_025965495.1 Frankiales bacterium | reverse complement strand
AGCAGCAGCTCGGTGCGGGTCACGATGGCGATGCCGGCGAAGGTCCCGCCGATGGCGAGCGAGCCGGTGTCGCCCATGAAGATCTTGGCGGGGCTGGCGTTCCACCACAGGAACCCGAAGCAGGCGCCCATCGCCGCGGCCGCCACGAGGGCGACGTCGAGCGGGTCCCGCGCCGAGTAGCAGCTGACCTCGTGCGCCCGCGAGCAGGCGTTGCCGAACTGCCAGAACGCGATGATCACGTAGGAGCCGAAGACCATCGCGCTGGACCCGGCGGCCAGGCCGTCGAGGCCGTCGGTGAGGTTGACCGCGTTCGACGTCGCCGTGATGACGACGTAGGCGAAGGCGATGAACCCCAGCGTGCCGAGCCCGATCGCGGCGTAGTCGCGGACGAACGACAGGTGGGTGGAGGCGGGGGTGAGGCCCTCGCCGTTCTTGAACTGCAGCGCCCCGACGGCGAAGCCCACGCCGACGATCAGCTGGCCGAGGAACTTGGCCGCCGCGGTCAGCCCGAGCGAGCGCTGCTTGCGGATCTTGATGAAGTCGTCCAGGAACCCGACCACCCCGAGCCCGACCATCAGCCCGAGCACGAGCAGGCCCGACGCCGTCGGACCCCGGCCGGACTGGTCCAGCACGAGCAGGTGCGCCCCGAAGTACCCGAGCACGGTCGCCGTGATGATCACGGTCCCGCCCATGGTGGGGGTGCCGCGCTTGGTGGCGTGGCTGCTCGGGCCGTCCTCGCGGATCTCCTGGCCGTAGCCGCGCCGGCGGAACAGCTTGACCACCGCCGGCGTGCAGAGCAGGGAGACGATCAGCGCCGTCATGGCGGCGATCAGGACGGACTTCACGGTGTGTCTTCTTCCAGCAGCGCCGCAGCGACCTTCTCCAGCCCGGCGGAGCGGCTGGCCTTCACGAGCACGACGTCGCCCGGCCGGACCCCGGCGCGCAGCAGCGCGAGGGCCTCGTCGGCGTCGTCGACGTGGACCGACTCCCCGCCCCAGGACCCCTCGAGAACGGCGCCGGCGTAGATCCCCCCGGCCTCCTTCCCGACGACGACGAGCGCCGTCGGGTCGAGCCGGACGAGGAACCGCCCGAGGTCCATGTGGGCCTGGCGGGAGTCCTCGCCGAGCTCGGCCATCGGGCCGAGGACCGCCCAGGTGCGGCGGGTCTTGGCCCGGCTCATCACGGCGAGGGTCTTGAGGGCGGCGCGCATCGAGTCGGGGTTGGCGTTGTAGGCGTCGTTGACGACGGTGACGCCGTCGGACCGCTCGGCGACCTCCATCCGCCACCGGCTCAGCGGCGTGGCGGCGGACAGCAGCGCAGCGACCCGCTCGACGTCGTCCGTGACGGTCCCGAGCAGGGCGGTCGCGACGGCGAGGGCGTTGGACGCCTGGTGCTCCCCGACGACCGTCAGCGCGACGTCGGCCGACCCCTGTGGGGCGACCAGCGAGAACCGCGCCCGGCCGTCGGCGTCGATCTCGAGGCCCTCGCCGCGGACGTCGGCGTCGGCGCCGCTGCCGAAGGTGATCACGGGCTGCTCGGTGCGCGAGGCCATGCCCAGGACGAGGGGGTCGTCGGCGTTGAGGACGGCCAGCTGCCGAGCCGCCTCGACGAGCTCGCCCTTGGCCTGCGCGATCGCGGCCTTGGACCCGAACTCGCCGAGGTGGGCGCTGCCGACGTTGAGCACGACGGCGACGTCGGGCTGCACGATCCCGCACAGGAAGGCGATGTGGCCGACGCCGCGGGCGGAGTACTCGAGGGCCGCGTACCGGGTCGCGGCCGTGCGCCGCAGGGCGGTCAGCGGCAGGCCGAGCTCGTTGTTGAACGAGCCCTCGGGGAACAGGGTGTCGCCGAAGGCGCCGAGCACCTGGCCGAGCAGGTCCTTGGTGGAGGTCTTGCCGCTGCTGCCGGTGACCCCGACGGTGAGCGGCTGGTCGCGCCCGAACACGGCCGCCGCGAGGTCCTGCAGCGCGGACAGCGCGTCGGGGACGACCAGCAGCGGGACGTCGGACGGGACCTCGCGGGTCACGAGCGCGGCGACGGCGCCGGCGGCCGCGGCGGCCTGCACGTGGTCGTGCCCGTCGACCCGCTCCCCCGGCAGCGCGACGAACAGGTCACCCGGCTGCACGAGGCGCGAGTCGACCCGGACCTCACCGGTGACCGTGCCCTCGAGCCGGGACCGTGCGCCGACCAGCAGCGCGACCTCCGACAGGCCTAGCGGGATCACGTGGACACCTTCTCGAGAGCCTCGCGCAGGACCACGCGGTCGTCGAACGGCGTCACGACGCCTCCCGCCTCCTGGCCGGTCTCGTGGCCCTTGCCCGCGACGACGACGGCGTCCCCCGGCCTCGCCAGCGACACCGCGTGGGCGATCGCCTCCGCCCGGTCGACGACGACGACGGCATCCGGCGCGCCCGCCGCCATCTCGCGCAGGACCGCCTCCGGGTCCTCGCTTCGAGGGTTGTCGCTGGTGAGGACGGCGACGTCGCACCCCTGCGCCAGCGCCGCTCCCATCAGGGGTCGCTTGCCGCGGTCGCGGTCGCCGCCGCAGCCCAGGACGCCGATGACCCGCCCGAGGACGACCGGGCGGACGGCGGCGAGCAGGGTGGTGACGGCGTCAGGCGTGTGGGCGTAGTCGACGACGGCGAGGAAGGGCTGGCCCGCGTCGACCCGCTCCATCCGGCCCGGCACGCCGGGGAGGGCGGCGACGCCGGCCGCGGCCTGCTCGAGCGGCACGCCGGCCCGGGCCAGGACGACGAGCGCCGCGACGGCGTTGTCGACGTTGAACGCGCCGGGCAGGCGGACCTCGGCGGCGACGTCCTCGCCGTCCGGCCCGCGCAGCCGGAACGCGCTGCCGTCGGCGCGGAGCTCGACCTCCTCCGCGCGCCACTGACCCGCGCTGCCGAAGGTCGTGAGCGGCACCTCGGCGCGGTCCAGCAGGCGGCGTCCGGCGGCGTCGTCGACGTTGACCACGCCCTCGCGGCTGTGGGCGGACGTGAACAGCAGCGCCTTGGCGGCCTCGTAGTCCTCCAGCGTGGCGTGGAAGTCGAGGTGGTCCTGGCTCAGGTTCGTGAACCCGGCGACGTCGAACCGCAGGCCGTCGACCCGGCCGAGGGCCAGTGCGTGGCTGCTGACCTCCATCCCGACCGCCGAGACGCCGCGCTCGCGCATGACCGCGAGCAGGGCCTGCAGGTCCGGGGCCTCCGGCGTGGTGCGGACGCTCGGGAGGGTCTCGCCCGCGACCCGCGTCTCGACCGTGCCGATCAGCCCGGTCGTGTGCCCGGCCGCGCGCAGGCCGGCCTCGAGCAGGAACGCCGTCGTCGTCTTGCCGTTCGTGCCGGTGACGCCGAGCAGGAGCAGGTCGTCGCCGGGCCGGCTGTACACCCGGGCGGCGAGCTCGCCGAGGACCGCGCGGGGGTCGTCGGCGAGCAGGACCGGCAGGCCCGTGGCCCGGCACCGCTCGGCGCCGGCGGGGTCGGTGAGCAGGGCGACGGCGCCCGCCTCGGCGGCCTGGGCGGCGAACGAGGCGCCGTGCGCGCGGGCACCCGGGAGGGCGGCGTAGAGGTCGCCGGCGAGCACGGCCCGGGAGTCGAGCGTGCAGCCGGAGGGGTGCGCGTCCCCCTCGACGGCGACCGGCAGGCCCTCGGCGAGCGCACCGAGCGCGAGCCCCGGGACCCGCGTCGGCCGGGCCGGCGCGGGAGGAGGAGGCACGGCGGTCACGCTACCGAGGACACCCTTCGACCAGGCACGGCACCGGCGCGACCGTGCCGGTCGGCGGGACCTTCATCATGCGCAGCGCGGCGCTCATGACGCCCTGGAAGACCGGACCGGCGGTGGACCCGCCGTAGTAGCCCTTCTTGCCGGTCCCCTGCAGCACGACGGCCGTGACCAGGCGCGGGGCGTCGGCGGGCGCGAAGCCGATGAACGACGACGTGTAGTTGCCCCCGACGTACCGGCCGTCGACGACGCGCTGGGCGGTGCCCGTCTTGCCGGCGATCCGGTAGCCCGGGACGGCGGCGAGCTCGCCGGTGCCCTCGGCCGTGACGACGCCCTCGAGCATGCTGCGCACCTGCGCCGCGACCTCCGGGCTCACGATGCGGGTGGCGGCGCCGTGGGGCTTCACCTCGGGCGTGCCGTGGGTGTCGACGACGCTGCGGACGATCGTCGGCGTGATGCGGACGCCGTCGTTGGCGATGGTCTGGTAGACGCTCAGGGCGTTCAGGACCGTGCCGCTGACGCCCTGCCCGATCGCGATGGTCGGCAGCGAGCTGTTGGACCAGTCGGGGACGGCGGGCAGGACACCGCGGCTCTCGCCCGGCAGGCCGATGCCGACCTTCTTGCCGTAGCCGAAGCGGTCGACGATGTCGTGCAGGCGCTGCGGGCCGAGCCGCTCGGCGACCTGGATCGTGCCGACGTTGCTCGACTGCGCGAGCACCCCCGCGAAGGTCAGGCGCTCGACCTTGTGCGCGTGGCTGTCGTGGAACGTCTTGCCCTTGACGTCGATCGTGCTCGGGACGGTGAGCACCTCCTGCGGCGACACGACGCCCGCCTCGAGCGCCCCGGACGCCGTCATGAGCTTGGCGACCGAGCCCGGCTCGTAGACGTCGCGGACGGCGGGGTTGCCCAGCCGCTCGCTCGACACGCCCTGTCGCGCATCGGGGTCGAAGGTCGGCGCCGTCGCCAGCGCCAGCACCTCGCCGGTCTTGACGTCCATGACGACGACGCTGCCGTTCTGGGCCTCGGTGGCAGCGACCTCCTTGGCCAGCAGGTCCTGCGCGTAGTACTGCAGGTCGCGGTCGATCGTGAGCTGCACGTCGCGGCCCGGCACCGGCTCGACCTCGGACTGCTGCCCGGTCGGGATGACCCGGCCCATCTTGTCGACGGCCGCCACGGCCTTGCCGTCCTTGCCGGCCAGCACCGCGTTCCAGGCCGACTCGATGCCGCCGAGCCCGCGACCCTCGTTGTCGGTGTAGCCGATGACGCTGGCCGCCAGGTCCTTCGCCGGGTGCGTCCGCCGCTCCTCCGACAGCACCCCGACGCCGGGCAGGCGCAGCTCGCGCACCTTCACCCCGACCTCCGGGGACAGGTCGCGGGCCAGGTAGACGAACGCCGTCTGCTTGCTCAGCTTCGCCTGCAGCTCGCCGGCGTCGACGCCGAGGACCGGCGCGAGGACCAGCGCGATGCTCGCCGGGTCGCAGGGCACCTTCGCGCCCTCGGGGCAGACGGCCTTGGCGATGGTGCGGGGCTCGCCGTAGACGGCCCGCGCCTGCACCGACATCGCCAGGGCCTGGCCGTTGCGGTCGGTGATCTCGCCGCGCGGGGCGTTCAGGACGGTCTTGCGCAAGCGCTGCTGCTCGGCCGTGTCCGCGTAGGCCGGCGTCAGGCCCTGCAGCTGCACGAGCCGGACGCCGACCAGGCTCAGCACGACCAGGACGGCGACCAGGCCGGTGTGCAGCCGCTTGCGCGGGGCCGCGAGCTCGCGCAGGACGGGGGTCCGGGCGGGCCGGGGCGGCCGGGCCGGACGGTGACCTACGGGACGCGGGGA
>JAOPWW010000478.1 GCA_025965495.1 Frankiales bacterium | reverse complement strand
GGTGAGCAGCTGCAGGGCGGCGGCCTCCCCCACCACCCCGGCGACGACCCGGCGGCGGACCTCCGCCGGCGAGCCCGCGGCGTCGCAGACCGCGAGCAGCCGGGCGGCGGCCTCCCAGGTGCGGGGCGTCGGGAAGGCCCGGCCGGCGGCGGCGGGGTCGGACGGCAGGACGCTCACGTCGCCCGGCCGGACCCGCAGGTAGGACGACACCTGGGCGCGCCCCTGCGCGAGGAACGGGCCGAGGTCGGCGGGCAGCACGGGCACGACCGGCTCGGGCCAGCCGCCGAGGAACCCTGCCGCGTCGACGTCGGCGGGCAGCCGCCAGTCGAGGTGGCAGAACCGGTTCGCCATGGGAGCGGCGAGCTCCCAGCCGTCGGCGGCGACCGACGGCGGGTTCGCGGCGGCCAGGACGACCGTGGAGGCGGGCAGCACGAGGTCGCCGACCACGCGCTCGCTGCAGACCCGCAGCAGCGCCGCCTGGGTGGCGGGCGAGGCGGTGTTGACCTCGTCGAAGAAGACCGCGGGCACGACCCCGCGCGCGTCGGCGTCGACCAGGCGCTGGGCCCAGTCCGGCGGCGCCAGGGTGACCCGGCCGCCGTGCACGACCGGCAGGCCGGCGAAGTCGGTGGGCTCGCGGACGCTGGCGAGGACCACCTCGAGGTGCAGGCCGAGGGCCGCGGCCGTCGCGGCGACGACGCTCGTCTTGCCCTCGCCGGGGCCGCCCCAGAGCACGGTCGGGACGCCGGCGGCGATCGCGACGCCGAGCGCGCCCAGCGTCGTCTCGTACGGCGTCAGGGCCGGGTCGTGGGAGGTCATCACGGGCTCAACCTGCCGCGGACCCCCGACAGTCCCGCGCGGGGGAAACACGGTGATCGCCCCGGGCGTTGGGCCCGGCATGGACCGACTCGACCCCGCCGGGCTCTACGAGCTCGCCCCCGACGTGCCCGCCCTCGACGCCCCCGTCCTGGTGCAGGCCCTGGACGGCTTCGTCGACGCCGGCAGCGCCACCAGCCTCGCCCGCACCCAGATCCTGGACCGCCTGCCGTCGCAGGTCGTCGCCGTGTTCGACCACGACCAGCTGCACGACTACCGGGCCCGCCGGCCCGCGATGCTGTTCGCCGGCGACCACTGGGAGTCCTACGACGCCCCCCAGCTGGCCCTGCACCTGGTCACGGACGAGACCGGCGTCCCGTTCCTGCTGCTCGCCGGTCCCGAGCCTGACGCGCAGTGGGAGCGCTTCGTGGCCGCGGTCCAGCAGCTGGTCGAGCACTTCGGCGTCCGGCTCACCATCGGGCTGAACGCGATCCCGATGGCCCTGCCGCACACCCGGCCGGTCGGGGTCATCGCGCACAGCAGGGACAAGGAGCTCATCAAGGGCTACGAGCCCTGGGTCGGGACCGTGCAGGTCCCGGCGTCGGCGGGGCACCTGCTCGAGCACCGCCTCGCCGAGGCGGGCCACGCCTCCGCGGGCTTCGCCGTCCACGTCCCGCAGTACGTCTCCCAGGCCGACTTTCCCGCTGCCGCCGTCGTGCTGCTCCGGGAGGTCGGGACGCTGGCCGGGCTGACCCTGCCGCTGGCCGACCTCGAGTTCGCCGCCGCCCGCACCCGCGAGGCGATCGACGAGCAGGTCGCCGGGTCGCCCGAGGTCGCGGCCGTCGTCGCGGCCCTCGAGGCGCAGTACGACGCGTTCGTCGCCGGGCGGGGCAAGGGCCTCACCGCCGACGACGGGAGCCTGCTGGAGGACGGCGAGCTCCCCAGCGCCGACGAGCTCGGCGCCGAGCTCGAGCGCTTCCTGGCCGAGCGCACCGACCCGTAGGTCGCCTCAGCACGACGACCGGCCCGGTCCCCCCTCGCGGGAGGCCCGGGCCGGAGCCGTCTGCAGGAGGGTCTAGCGGACCCGGCCGACGGTGTAGTTCGACGTCCAGATGCTGCGCAGCGTGACGCTCGCACCGCTGTGGGGGGCGTCGTACATGCGGCCCCCGCCGGCGTAGATGCCGACGTGGCCCTTGACGTCCTGGATGAAGACGAGGTCGCCGGGCTGCGCGTCGGCCTTGCTGACCGGCGTGGTGACGTCCTCCTGCGCGCGGGCGTTGTGCGGGAGGCTCTTGCCGAAGCGGCCGTAGACGTAGCGGGTGAAGCCCGAGCAGTCGAAGGCGTCCGGGCCGTCGGCGCCGTAGACGTACGGCGCGCCGACGTGGCGAGCGGCCTCCTGCAGGACGGCGTTCCCGTCGACGTCGCCGGTGCGGAGGTCGTTGCGGGCCTTGACCACCCGGGCCGGGCTGACGGCCGGGGTGCGGACCTGGCTGCCGGTGTAGGCGGCGCGGAGCGTGGCCGAGCCGGCGACGCGCAGGGTGCCCTTGCCGACGCCGTCGCCGTTCGTGAGCAGGCGCCCGACGTAGGTCCAGCCGGACGACGTGGACTTCTCGAGGCGGACGTAGCCGTTGCGGACCGCGCGGCCGTCGGACAGCAGGCGGATCCCCACCGGGACCGCGGTGGTGCTGGCCGACGTCGGGGCGCTGAAGGCCAGCGACGTGGAGGTGCGGCCGGAGGAGGCCGACGACGGCGACGCGCTGGGCTCGGGGCTCGCGGTCGGGCTCGCGCTCTCGGCGGGGGCGGCGGTCGGGCTCTGCGTGGGGCCGACCGCGTACGGCGAGGGCGTCTCGGACGGGCTCTCGGACGGGCTCTCCGCCGGGGCGGCCTGTGACGGCGC
>JAOPWW010000363.1 GCA_025965495.1 Frankiales bacterium | reverse complement strand
GCGCCCGTCCCGCGATCGGAGTCCCCGTGCGCCGTCCCGCCCTGCTGCTGGTCCTGCTGGGGGTCGTCGCGGCCGTGTTCCGGCGTCGCAGCGCCTCCGCCAAGGCCGAGCAGGACCTCTGGCACGAGGCCACCTCGGCACCCGACCTGCGCTGAGTCCGGGCGCACCGCACCAGACCTGACGGGGTCCGACCCCCGCCGGGGGCCATAGCTCAACTGGCAGAGCACCGCCTTTGCAAGGCGGGGGTTCGGGGTTCGAGTCCCCGTGGCTCCACCACCCGTCCGTCACCGGACGGACCATCGACAACCCTCAAGACGGGCCAGTCCCCGGCCGAGACCTCCCCCACGCACAGCACCGGTCGGGGGACGCCCCGGAGCACCGGGACGCGCTGGGCGTGCTCGTCGTGGGAGAACGCACCGCATGCGCAGGCCGGGTCCGACGTCTCGACACCTGCCGGCCGCGCTGGCGGCCCTGGTCGCGGTCCTCGCGACCAGCCTGCTGCTGGGCGCGGGAGGCCCGGCGTCGGCGAGCGTGCTCGGCGCCACCTCGGTCACGGCGACGCCCGACCCGACCGACCCGCCGACCCCGGGCCCCAGCCCGACCGACAGCGCCACGGCGACGCCGTCCCCCACCGATCGCGCGACGGCCGGCCCGACGGACAGCCCGACCGCCAGCCCGGACCCGACTCCGCCCCCGGCACCGGTCGTCACGCTCACGAGCACGTCCCGCGACCTGACCTTCTCCTGGACGAACGACGCGGGAGCGGCCACCTGCGCGCTGGTCCGGGACACCGGCGCGTCGACGACGTACGTCAAGGACGCCGAGGAGTGCACCGGCGGGACCGGCCGGGTCGCCGTCCCGAGGACGAACGGGACCTACCGGGTGCGGGTCACCGTCACCGTCGGCGGCCTGTCGAGCAGCGGCACCAGCACGACCTCCTACACCCTGACTGAACCGCCGCTGACCGCTCCCGCGCCGACGGCGACGCGCAGCGGGACGACCCTGACCTGGACGTTCGACGCGCAGGGCGAGACCCCGACCTGCACCTGGTCCGGCATGCCCGCCCCGTCGACCTGCGCCTCCGGCACGACCACCGAGGTCCCGCTCGTCGAGGGCGCCTACTCCCTCACCGTCGGGCTCACGAACGGCGCGGGGACGGTCAGCGGCACCGGCACCTACACGCTGGACCTGCCCGACCCGACCGCCCCAGGCGTGACGGTGTCGGCCGGCAGCGATCCGCAGGACGTCACCTGGACCTGGGACGCGCAGGGCGGCTCCAGCAGCTGCACCCTGACCGGGCCGGGCCTGGCCGGGACCGCCTCCCCGTGCAGCCCCGGCCAGGCCCGGCGCCTGCCGGCCGTCGAGGGCAGCTACCGGCTCGACGTCGTCGTCACGACGTCGGGCGGGACGTCCTCGGGCTACGCCTCCTACGTCCTCGACCTGCCGCCGCCCGTCGTGCCGACGGTCAGCACCGCCGTCTCCTCGACCGACCCGCAGACCGTCACCTGGGACTGGGACCCCGACACCGCGACGTCGGCGGCGTGCACCGTCGTGGGGCCGGGCCTGTCGCAGGCGCTGACCTGCCCGGCCGCCGGCCCGGTCACGACCCGGCTGCCGGCGGTGAACGGCGACTACAGCCTGCAGGTCGCCCTGACCGGTCCGGGCGGGACCGCTGCGGCCGGGTCCAGCACCGCCTACGCGCTGACGCTGCCCCCGCCCGCCGGACCGACCGTCACCCTGGTGTCCGCGGCCGGCCGCAGCGTCGTCTGGAGCTGGCCGGACACCGGCACGGCGCGTTGCACCCTGACCGGTCCGGGCGTCACCGACCCGGGGGCGGTGTGCACCAGCCCGACCAGCGTCCTGCTGCCCGAGCGCGAGGGCAGCTACACGCTGAGCGTCGTCGTCACGACGCCGGCCCGCGGACCGAGCGAGGCCGGCACGTCCGCGCCGTACGTCCTGGACCTGCCCGCCCCCGACGTGCCGGTGGTCACCACGACGCACGCGACCCCGACCGGTGACCGCGACGTGCTCTGGACCTGGTCCCAGGCCGAAGGTGTCACCGCCGCGTGCACGCTGGTCGGCCCTCCCGGCTCGGTCGCCACCACGGTCTCCTGCACGCCCGGCTCCGCCCGGACGCCGCTGCCCCGGGCCTCGGGCGACTACCGCCTGACGGTCGACCTCACCGGTCCCGGGGGGACGAGCACCGGCACGAGCGCGGCGGTCGCCCTGGACGTCACCGCTCCCGCGACTCCGACGCTCACGGCGGGCCAGACCTCGCCGGGCAGCCGCCGCGACCCCTCCTGGACCGTCGGCCTGGACGCCGACGCCACCGGGCTGTGCACCCTCACCGGGCCGGGCACGTCCTTCGCCCCCACCGCCTGCGGTCCGACCTACACCGCGCCGCTCAGCGCGGCCGCGCAGGGCACCTGGACGCTGGAGGCGGTCGCCGTCGACGCGTACGGCAACACCTCCGCGCCGGCGACCGCCACCCACGTCCTCGACACGGTCCCGCCGGACGCCCCGGTCCTCACGGCTCGGCAGGCGGCGGCCGCCACGACGACCGCTCCCGCCTGGGACCTGGCCACCGACCCGACGGGGTCGCGCGTCGAGTGCCTGGTCACCGCGGCCGCGGACCCGACCGTGCAGGTCCTCGACCCCGCCTGCACGACGCCGGCCACGATGCCCCTGGTCGGCCGGCCGGACGGCACGTACGCCCTGTCGGTGACGAGCATCGACGCGGCCGGCAACCGCAGCCCCGTCGCCACGGCGACCTACCGGCTCGACCGCACCGGCCCGAGCCTGGTCGTCACCGGCCCCGCCGGCCCCGGCCACACCCCGCCGACCTGGAGCTGGAGCTCCTCGGAGGTCCCGGCGGCCGCGACCTGCGCCCTGGTGCGCGACGGCGTCGTCGGGGCCGCGGTGGCCTGCGCCGGCGGCACCTTCAGCCCGGTGCTGCCCGCCGACGGCGACTACACCGTTCAGGTCCGGCTCGAGGACGCTCTGGGCAACGCCACGACGTCGACCTACGCCGGCACCTACGCCTACGACGCGACCGCCCCCGGCCTGCCCGTCGTGACCGGACCGACCGTCCGGTCGACGCAGACCTCCGTCACCTGGACCTGGACCGGCACGGGGACGCCGACCTGCGCGCTGGTCAGGGACACCGTCGCCGCACCGGTCACTTGCACCGGCAACAGCTACGACGCGAGCCTGCCGGGCAGCGGCACGTACGCCCTGCAGGTCACCCTCACCGACCCCGCCGGGAACAGCAGCGGCACCGCCAGCAGCGCGCTGTACGAGGTCGACGTCACCGCGCCGGACGCCCCCGTCGTCACCGTCCCGGCGACGGGCACGAGCCGTGCGCCGGTCTTCACCGTCACCGCCGAGGCGGGGGCGCGGCTCGAGTGCGCCCTCGACCCGCCGGGCCGGACCGCGCTGTCCTCGCCCTGCACGGCGCCCTACACGGCCGACCTGCGCACCGCCGTCGACGGCGCCTGGACCCTGCGGGTGCGCGCCGTCGACAGCCTCGGCAACACCGGCCCGTACGCCGCCGCGACCTACCTGCTCGACACGGCGCCCCCCGGCGCGCCCGTCGTCACCGGCCCCTCCGGCCTCGGCAACGACGCCGCCCCCCGCTGGAGCTGGCCGGTCGTCGGGGGCACGACGGCGGAGTGCCGCCTCCTGCCGGGCGGCGCCTTCGCGCCGTGCTCCGGCGGGACGTTCTCCCCCGCCCTGCCCGGCGACGGCACGTACACCGCCGAGGTCCGCCTGACCGACGCCGCCGGCAACACCGGCGACGCCGGCACCAGCGCCGCATACACCTACGACGGCACCCGCCCGGCCCCGGCCGCGGTCAGCGGCCCGACCGGGACCGGCCGCATCGCGTCGGCCGTGTGGACCTTCTCGGGCGAGGGCACGGCCCGCTGCCGCCTGGTCGCCGCCGGCGTCGCCGGTGCGTGGAGCGGCTGCACCGGCGCCTACGCGACGACGCTCCCGAGCGACGGCACCTACCAGCTCGAGGTCGAGCTGACCGACGCCGCCGGCAACACCTCGACCTCGCTGTCGGCGCCGTACCTGCTCGACACCTCCGCCCCCGGGGCGCCGTCCGTCCTCGGTCCGACCGGCCCGAGCAAGCAGCCGAGCGTCACGTGGACCGTCGCGGGCGAGCCGGGCGCGTCGGTGGAGTGCCGCCTCGTCGGTCCGGACGCCACCGACTGGTCGGCCTGCGGCAGCACCGTCGCCCGCACCCTGTCCGGCGACGGCACGCACGTCCTGCAGGCACGGATGGTCGACGCCGCCGGCAACACCGGCCCGGCCGGCAGCAGCCCCGGTTACCTGCTGGACCGGACCGCGCCGATGGCGCCCGCCGTGGACGGTCCCACCGGTCCGTCGACGTCGGCGTCGCCGTCGTGGTCGTTCGTCCTGCCCGCCGACGTGACGGCCGAGTGCGCGACCAGCCGCGACGGCGTCGTCGTGCAGGACTGGGCGGCGTGCGGGAGCACGGTCGGGCGCGACCTGTCGGGACAGGCCGACGGCGCGTACGTGCTGTCGGTGCGCCTGACCGACCTGGCCCTCAACACCGGCCCGGCCGGCCGCTCCGTGCCCTACGTGCTCGACCGCACCGCGCCGGTCGCCCCGTCGGTCACGGGCCCGGCGGGACCGTCGCGCGACCCCGCCCCCGGCATCGCGTTCACCGGCGAGGCCGGCGCGACGGCCTCCTGCCGGGTCCTGCGGGTCGGCGGCCCGGCCGGCTCCTTCGCCCCGTGCACCTCGCCGTGGACCGCCGCGCTCGACACGGACGGGACCTGGACCGCCGAGGTCCGCCTGACCGACGCCGCCGGCAACGTCGGCCCGGCCGGGAGCAGCGCCGGCTGGGTCCTCGACACCGTCGCGCCCGCGGCGCCCCAGCTGTCCGCGCCCACGAGCCCCGGCCGGGACGCCGAGCCGACCTGGTCGGTCGTCGCGGAGGAGGGCGCGACCCTCGAGTGCCGCCTCACCGCTCCCGCCGGGACCGTCCCGGGCTGGACGCCGTGCGCGTTCCCCTACGACACGACCCTGACCGCCGAAGGCACGTACGTGCTCGAGGTCCGGGCCACCGACGCGGCCGGCGGGGTCAGCCCTCCCGGCCGCGCCACCTACGTGCTGGACACCACCGCGCCGCTGGCGCCCCTCGTCGTCGCGCCCCCGAGCCCCAGCCGCGACCGCGCGCCGTCGTTCTCCTTCGGCACCTCCGGCGACGACGTCGCGAGCTGCCGGGTCACCCGCGGGAGCACCGTCGTCCAGGACTGGCAGCCGTGCAGCAGCCCGGCCGTCGTCGACCTCGCCGACCTCCCGGACGGGGCGTACACGCTGGCCGTGCGCGTCACCGACCTCGCCGGGAACACGGGCCCGACCTCGACGACGGTCCACGTCCTCGACACGACGCCGCCGGCCCGGCCGGTGCTCACCGACGTGCCGGCCTCGCCCAACCCGTCGCACCGGCCGCGCTTCTCCTTCACCGCCGAGGCCGACGCCACGACGACGTGCCGGGTGCGCCGTCCGGACTCCGTCGTCGTGTTCGACGGCGGGTGCACCAGCCCGTTCACGGCGGACCTGACCGGGCTCCCCGACGGCAGCTACCGGGTCGCGGTCCGCGCGACCGACCGGGCGGGCGGTACGAGCGACCCCGCCGTCGCCACCTACGTGCTGGACGCGACGGCCCCCGAGGCCGCGGTGGTCACCGCGCCGGCCAGCCCGGGCACGGGCCGCACCCCGACCTGGACGGTCGTGTCCCCGACGCCGGCCGAGTGCCGGCTCACCCGCGGCACGGTCGTCCTGGCGGACTGGCGCACCTGCGACGGCCACTACACGGCCGACCTCGGGACCGCGCCCGACGGCACCTACGTCCTGTCGGTCCGGGTCCCCGACGCCGCCGGCAACGTCAGCTCCGTCAGCACGTCGCGCTACGTGCTGGACACCGTCGGCGCGGCCCCCGCCACCGTCACGGCCCCGCCGTCGCCGAGCTCGACCCGTACGCCCACCTGGGTGCTCGCGTCCGCCGAGGACGGCGTCACCGCCCAGTGCGAGGTGCTGGCCGGCACCGTCGTGCGGCAGGCGTACGCGCCCTGCGCCGTCTCGGTCCAGGGCGAGCCGTTCCCGGTCGACCTCACCGGCGCCGACGACGGCACGTACGTCCTCGTCGTGCGCCTCACCGACGCCGCGGGCAACGCCGGCACCGAGCAGCGCTCCCCGTACGTCCTCGACACCGTCGCGCCGAGCGCCGTCCGGGTCGCCGCCCCCGGCTCGCCGGCGCCCGACACGACCCCGACCTGGCTGATCGCGGCCGACGCCGGCACGACCCTCGAGTGCCGCCTCACGACGGCCGGCCCGACCGCGGGGAGCACCGCCGTCGTCCAGGACTGGGCACCGTGCACGACCTCGTACACGGCCGACCTGACCGGGCGCCCGTCGGCGTCGTACACGCTGACGGTCCGGGCGGTCGACGCCGCGGGCAACGCCGGCCGCGACGTCACGAGCGTCTACACGCTGGACCGGACCGCGCCGCCCGCGCCGGGCGCCGTCGTCGGGCCGACCGGGCCGTCCACCGACCGCTCCCCCCGCTGGAGCTTCGTGCTCGAGCCGGGCTCGACGGCGACCTGCGTCGTGGCCCGCGGCAGCACCGTGGTCCGGACCGGTCCGTGCCCGAACCCGTTCACCCTCGACCTGGCCGGCGCACCCGACGGCAGCTACACGCTCACGGTCCGCGCCGTCGACCGGGCCGGGAACCCGGGGCCGGCGCGGCAGGTCTCCTACGTCCTCGACACCACCCCGCCCGCCGCCCCGACGGCGACGCTGGTGCCCGGCAGCCCGAGCAGCAGCACCGCCCCGACCTGGGCCTGGACCGTCCCCGACGGCGCCACCAGCCAGTGCCGGACCACCGCCGCCGGCGCCGTCCTGCTGGACTGGGCCGCCTGCACGAGCCCGTGGACCGCGGCCCTCGCGGGCAGCCCCGACGGCGTCTACGGCGTCTCGGTCCGGGCCGTCGACGCGGCGGGGAACGCCAGCGGCGCCCTGACCGGCGACTACCGGCTCGACCGCGCCGCGGGCCTGCTGGCCGGCTTCGAGGCGCTCCCGCCCGCCGTCGGCTCCGACCGCACCCCGACCTGGCGCCTCCAGGTCGAGCCGGGCGAGGCCCTGCAGTGCCGCCTGTCCGGGCCCGACGGCGTGCCCGGCGCCTGGGCCCCCTGCGGCACGGCACGCGCGGGTGGCGCCCAGGGCCTGGTCGACGACGGCAGCTACACGGCCGACCTGACCGGCCGGCACGACGGGGCCTACGCCCTGGAGGTCCGCAGCGTCCGGGCCACCGGCGAGCCGGGTCCCGCCAGCCGCGCGACGTACGTCCTCGACACGACCCGGCCGGCCCCGGCGGTCCTCGCGTCCGGGCCGGACGGCGGCACGGGCAACGACCCGTCGCTGGCCTGGGCGTGGGACGCCGACGAGGCCACGCCGGTGCAGTGCCGGGTCCTGCGCGACGGCGCGGTCCTCGGGGCCGGCTGGGCGACGTGCGGCCGGTCGCTGCTGCTCGACCTCGAGGGCCAGCCCGACGGCACCTGGGTCCTCGAGCTCCGCACCCGCGACGCCGCGGGCAACCTCGGCGACGTCGAGCGCGGCAGCTACCGCTACGACACGACGGCCCCGGCTGGCGTGGTCTTCACGGGCCGGCCCGTCCTGGCCGTCGGCGGGCGCAGCCTGTCCTGGACCTTCGAGCAGCCCGCCGACGCCGCGGTCCTGTGCACGGTCGTGCTCGCGGGCCAGCCTCTGGCCAACCAGCAGGCCTGCACGAACGGGTTCGTCATCCCGGTGACCGGGCCCGGCACCTACGTGCTCAGCGCCGAGGTCCACGACGCCGCCGGCAACGCCGGACCGGTCCGGCGCAGCTCCTGGCTGGTCACCGCGGCCGTCGCCCCGCCGCGCGTCGTCGACGAGCGCCCGACGCCGTCGCAGCCCGACCCCCGTCCGGCCGCCGACCCCGCCCGCCCGGACGTGGTCGTCCCGACCGTCGCCCGGCAGGGCCCGGTGCTGCCGGGCGGCCCGGGGACGGTCGTGGCCGTCGGCCCGTCGCTGGTGCGGACGGCGCAGCGGACCCCCGTCCTGGTGCCCGGCGCGGGCGACAGCGGCCCGGCCCGTGCGGTCGAGCGGGCCGTGCAGGCCGTGCGCCGGGCGATGCCGGACCGGATCGCGCTCCCGAGCGCCGCCCAGGTGCCGCAGGCACTGGGACGTGTCCTGGGAGACACCTTCACGCGGGCCGCCAAGCAGCCGACAGTCCCCTTGGCGGTCCTCGCCGTCGTCGTCGCGTTCCTGCTCGTGCAGGGCCGCATCGACCGGCGCGACCCCAAGCTCGCCTCCGCACCCGTGGAGGCCGAGCCCGAGCTCGAGTTCGGACCGGTGCTCCGCGCCCCGGGCCTGGCAGGAGGTGCGACCGCGTGAGCCGTCGCCCCGCGGTGCCCCTGGCCTCGGTCGAGGCGGTCCCGATCAGCGACCGGCTCCGGGTCACGCAGTACCTGCGGGCCGCCGCCGTCGGCCTGGTGCTCCTGCTCGTCGCGGTGGCGCCGGCCGCGGTCGCTCCCGGCCGCGACCTCACCCTGCGCGCGACGGCGGCGTACGCGCTGGCCGTCGTGCTCGGCGAGGGCGTCGCCCGGCTCCTGCGCGAGCGGGTGGTGCTGGTGTTCTCGCTGCTGCTCATGGTCGACGGCGTGTGGCTCGCCTGGGTGAGCTACCTGACCGGCGGCACGACCAGCCCCCTGCGCTACCTGGTGCTGCTGCACCTCGGGGCGGTCAGCCTGCTCGCGTCCTACCGGACCGGCCTGAAGCTCGCGATGTGGCACTCGCTGCTGCTGTTCGCCGCCATGAACGCCGTCCAGGGGGACGTCCTCCCCTCCACCGGCCCGGTCGGCGCGGTGCGCGGCATCGGCGGCACCGAGAACGAGCGGCTCGCCGTCTTCGTGCTGGTCCTGTGGCTGGTCGCCGTCTCGACGTCGGCGCTGTCGGCGGTCAACGAGCGCGAGCTGCGACGACGCCGGATGGACCTCGAGGCCCTGACCGACCTGGCGCTGCGGCTCGAGCG
>JAOPWW010000309.1 GCA_025965495.1 Frankiales bacterium | reverse complement strand
CCTGGTCGTCCTGCTGCGGCACGGCTGCTCCTCCTGCGGTCGGCGGCCTCCCGGGTGCGTGGGAGACTGGAGGCAGGCAAGCACACCCCACCGCGCGTTCCGCACGCGCCTTCCCGGACGGAGCCCTCGTGGCCGACCTGTACGCCACCCTCAACACGACGCTCGGCCCGATCAAGGTCCAGCTGTTCCCGGACCACGCGCCGAAGACCGTGCAGAACTTCGTCGGTCTCGCCGACGGCACCGGCGAGTGGACCGACCCCCGCACCGGCAAGAAGGGCGAGGGCTCGCTCTACGCCGGCACCGTCTTCCACCGCGTCATCAGCGGCTTCATGATCCAGGGCGGCGACCCGCTCGGCACCGGCACCGGCGGCCCGGGCTACCGCTTCAAGGACGAGTTCCACCCCGAGCTGACCTTCAGCAAGCCCTACCTGCTGGCCATGGCCAACGCCGGCCCCGGCACGAACGGCTCGCAGTTCTTCGTCACGGTCGGCCCGACCCCGCACCTGAACATGAAGCACACCATCTTCGGGGAGGTCGCCGACCAGGCGTCCCGCGACGTCGTCGACGCCATCGCCGCGACGCCGACCGGCCGCCAGGACCGGCCCCAGACCGACGTCGTCATCGAGAGCATCACGGTCGAGGGCGGCTCCTGAACCAGCCCGACGGCGGGGTGCCGGCCGGCAGCGTCCCGGTCTGCTACCGGCACCCCGACCGCGAGACCTACGTCCGCTGCACCCGGTGCGACCGGCCGATCTGCCCGGACGACATGGTGCCGGCGTCCGTGGGCTTCCAGTGCCCGGACGACGCGCGGGCCGGGGCCCGGTCCGTCCGCACCGGGCGCACGACCTACGGCGGCGCGGTCCACGCGAACCGGATGCTGGTCACCCAGGTCCTGCTCGGCCTGAACGTCCTGGTGTTCCTGGCCACTGCGCTCGGCGGCAGCAGCCTCGGCTTCGGCGGCGGGACCTCCCCGCTGTACTCCCGCCTGGCGGTGCAGCCCACGCGGCTGGCCTACGGCGGGGACCTCGGCGTCGTCGACGGCATCGCCCAGGGGCAGTACTGGCGGCTGCTGACGGCGATGTTCCTGCACTACGGGCTCGCCCACGTCGTGCTGAACATGCTCGCCCTGGTGCAGATCGGCCCGGTGCTGGAGGCGGCGCTCGGGCGGGCCCGCTACCTGGCGCTCTACCTGCTGGCCGGGCTGGCGGGGACCACGGCGTCGTACGCCCTCGGGCCGCTCGACGTCCCGTCCGCCGGCGCCTCCGGCGCGATCTTCGGCCTGTTCGCGGCCGCGTACGTCGTCGAGCGCCGGCGGGGCGGGGCGGCGGCCTCGCAGTACGCCGTCCTGCTCGGGATCAACCTGGTCCTGACGTTCACGATCCCGTTCATCGACAAGCGCGGGCACGTCGGCGGCCTGCTCGGCGGGGCGCTCGTCGCGCTCGTTCTCGTGCACGCGCCCGCCGGGAGGTCCCGCAGCCTCGTGCAGGGGGTCGGGCTGGGGCTGCTCGCGGTGCTGCTGGCCGCGGTCGTGGTCGTGCGGACCCTGCAGCTCACCTAGGGCCGGACGGCCTGCAGCTCCTCCAGGACGTCCCGGGGGTCGCGGCCCAGGCGGCCGCGCGACAGCAGCAGGACCTCGTCGTCGTCGAGCTCGACCTCGAGCAGGACGGTCCGCCGGTCGGTGACGGTCCGCATCCGGACCACCTCGTCCCAGCGGGCGGAGCGCCGGGCCACCCCCTGCACCACCCGGATCCCGTCCGGGTCGGCGTGCAGCACCGGGACGAGCAGCAGGTCGCGCAGCCCGAGGCCCAGGGCGACGGCCGCGACCGGCGCGAGCAGCAGGGCGCCCGCGGTGTCGGTGCCGACCGCCACGCACGCCAGGACGACGGCGACGGCGAGCAGCGCCAGGGCGGTGGTGCGGCTCGGACCTGCCTGGACGCTCACGGGTCCAGTATCGGTCCGCGTACGCTCGTGCTAACGACCGTTCACACGACCTGGTCACCGATCCGAGGAGCCCCCCATGCGCGATGCCGTCATCGTCGAGGCCGTCCGCACCCCCACCGGCAAGCGGAACGGCGGCCTGTCCGGCATCCACTCCGCCGACCTGTCGGCCCACGTCCTGCGCGCCCTCGCCGAGCGCACCGGCATCGACCCCGCGATCGTCGACGACGTCGTCTGGGGCTGCGTCATGCAGATCGGCGAGCAGACCTTCGACATCGCCCGCACGTCGGTGCTGTCGGCCGGCTGGCCCGAGTCGGTCCCCGGCACCACGGTCGACCGCCAGTGCGGGTCCTCCCAGCAGGCCGTCCACTTCGCGGCCGCCGGCGTCATCAGCGGCCAGTACGACGTCGCCGTCGCCGGTGGCGTCGAGGTCATGAGCCGCACGCCGATGGGCTCCTCCTTCACCGCCAGCCCGCTCGGCGCCGACTACCAGGCCCGCTACGGCAGCGACTTCCCGAACCAGGGCGAGGGCGCCGAGCAGATCGCCGACACCTGGGGCTTCAGCCGCACCCAGATGGACGAGTTCGCCCTCCGCTCGCACGAGCGCGCCCAGGCCGCGACCGAGTCCGGCGCCTTCACCGCGCAGATCGCCCCCGTCACCAACCCCGACGGCGTGACGATCACCCAGGACGAGGGCATCCGCCCCGGCGGGACGCTCGAGAAGCTGGCCTCGCTCAAGCCGGCCTTCCGCCCCGACGGCAAGATCACCGCCGCCAACTCCTCGCAGATCTCCGACGGCGCGGCCGCCCTGCTGATCATGACCTCGGAGAAGGCCGCCTCGCTCGGCCTCACGCCGATCGCGCGCTTCCACACCGGCGTGCTCGCCGGCGTCTCCCCGATGCCGATGCTCCACGCCCCGATGCCCGCCACGCTCAAGGCCTTCCAGAAGTCCGGCCTCGGCGTCGCCGACATCGGCGCGTACGAGGTGAACGAGGCCTTCGCCTCCGTGCCGCTGGCCTGGCTCAAGGACATCGGCGCCGACGACAAGACGGTCAACCCGAACGGCGGCGCCATCGCCCTCGGCCACCCGCTCGGCGGCTCCGGCGCCCGCCTCATGACGACGCTCGTGCACCACATGCGCGACAACGGCATCAGGTACGGCCTCCAGACCATGTGCGAGGGCGGCGGCCAGGCCAACGCCACCATCCTCGAGCTGCTCTAGCCCGACCCGCACGGCCGACAGCCCGGTCCCCCGGCACGGGGGGTCGGGCTGTCGTGCGTCCTGGCCCGATCAGGCCATCCAGCCGCGGGTGTACGTCGCCGAGACAGGGGCATCAGCCGCTCGGGTTGTCCACACTGTGGACGACGACTGGGGAGAACTACACCCGTGTCACTCGGGTGCCGCCTGCCCGGGGGGACGGGCGGGAGCGGCGCTGCTCGCGGCGCCGGGTCCCTAGCGCCACTGGGTCCCTAGCGCCACTGCGTGCTGAGCACGAACCCGAGGACGATGAAGCCGAAGCCGACGAGCAGGTGGCCGTTGCCGAGCGAGCCCAGCACGGGCATGTCGCCGTTGGACAGGTAGAACACGACGAGCCACAGGATGCCGACGGCGAAGAACGTCAGCATCAGCGGCGCGAGCCAGACCGGGCTCGGGCCCTTCTTCTTGGTGGTCGCACCGGCGGTCGACGGCGTGCGCACCGGCTGCTTGCGCTTCTTCGACTCGGGCACGGGTTCTCCAAGGTCTTGACGGGGCCGCCAGCGTAGCGTCGGAGGTGCGCGCCGCCGGACGCGCCGAGCGGGAGGTGCACGGGTGCGACTGCTGGTCCCCGTCGTCGCCCTGCTCGCCGGACTCCTGTTCGCCACGAGCGCGCGCACGGCCCAGGGCACCGACCTGCGAGCGGGGCGCCGCCTGCAGCTGACCGAGCTCATCGGGCAGCAGCGCCACGAGGTCGACCGCCAGGAGGCGCGGGCCGCGCAGCTGCGCGACGAGGTCGCCGGGGCGGCCGGGAGCGCGGCCGCCCGCGG
>JAOPWW010000239.1 GCA_025965495.1 Frankiales bacterium | reverse complement strand
CTTGTCCTTGCACTCCTCGACGGAGTACTTGGTCGGCTCGAACCGGTGGTCGCGGAAGCTCAGCGACATCGAGCCGGAGAAGTCCTCGATCGGGGAGATCTCCTCGAAGATCTCCTCCAGACCGGAGGAGGTGTTCACGTCGGTGCGGCCGGCGTCGACGGCCTCCTGGACGCGGGCCTCCCACGCGGCGTTGCCGACCAGCCAGTCGAACGACGTGGTCTGCAGGTGGAGCAGGTTCGGGACCTCGAGGGGTTCCTGGATCTTGGCGAAGCTGAGACGGGGGGTGGTGCGACGGGCGGCCAAGAGAGTCCTTCCGGTGGCAGGAGCGACCTGCCTTCACACCCCGGGGGCGACCGCGTGCTGCTCGGCGGCACCTGGGGCAGGCGTGCGCGCGCCCTCGACCAGCCTGCACAGGCATACGGCCTGAGCGGTTATATGACGGGAGGCAGCGCAAAGAGGCAGTGTAGCCGCCGGCCACACGCCTGTCTAGATGCTCGTCTGTGCCCTTGTCACCGTGTCGCACACCATGACGATCGCGACGCCTCCCGTCAAGGGTGACGCTGCGGCGACCTCCCGGTCAGAGCGCCTCGACCTTGGTCACGAGCCAGCGGTCCCCGCGCTGCACGAGCGTCATCCGGACCCGGCTCTGGTCGACCTTCTGGCCGGTGACCTTCGTGCTGGTGGTGACCTGGTTGACGAAGACGATGACGGTCGCCCTGCCGGGGTCGGCGTCGACCAGGCCCTGCGCGACCGAGGACGCCTCGACGACGGCCTTGTTCTCCACCGCCACCGGGCGCACGACCTGCGACGTCGTCTGGGCGTACTCCTTGGAGAACGTCCCGGTGGTGAGGGCGGCGCCGGCGGCGAAGTCCTTGTCGATCTGCTTGTAGTCGTAGCTGAACAGCAGGCGCCCGGCGGTGCGTGCCGCGCTCATCGGGGCGCTCGAGGGCTTGTAGTACGAGGCGACCTCGCGGGCGTCGCGGCTCTGCCGGAACAGCAGCAGCGTGACCACCCCCAGCGCGACCGTGACGACCAGGACGGCCGCCAGCACGGCGAGCCGACGGGCCCGGCCGGCCCGGGCCGCGGCGTCCGGCGCGGCGTCAGCAGGGACCGTGCCCGCGGCGTCCGTCTCGGCCGGGACCACTGCGGGGTCGACCGGGGCAGGCGCCGCCTCCTCCACCGGAGCCGCCACCGGCGCGACTGGGGCGACGGGGCTCGACGAGACAGGACCTGACGCGACCTGGGCCGCGCCGGAACCGACGGCGGGACCGGCGGTGTCGACGGTGCCGGCGCCGACCGGTGCCTCCTCGACCGGCGTCGCGGCGGGCCGGGACCCGAGGTCCTCCCCGCGCCCGGCGACGGGCGCTGCCGGCACGTGCGCTTCGCCGGTCGGGTGCACGCCCTTGTCCAGGGACACGCCCGGCTCGAGGGGGGTCGAGCCGCTGCTCGTGGTCTGGTCGGTCACGTCGTCCCTAGTTCACGAACTGCAGGGTGTTGGTCAGCCACCGGTCGCCGGTGCGCTCGAGGTCGAGCTGCATCCGGTAGTGCCGGACCTGGCCCTTGGGGATCGCCTTGTTGGCGACCTGGGTGTCGACGACGACGACGGCGGTCGCGGTGTCCCCGTCGAAGCGGGACAGGCCCGCGTCCAGGACCTTGCCCTCCGCGGTCACCTGGTTGTCCTCGAGGACGCTGGAGAGCCGGGACGACTGGGCCTGGAAGTCCTGCCGGAACTGGCCGGAGGCCCCCGCGAGCACGCTCTTGAGGTCGCCCTGGATGTCCTTGCCGTCGACCGAGGTCAGGTTGACCGCCTCCTGCCGCGCGGCCTGCAGCGCCGCCGCCCGGGCGTCGCTCGCCCGCTCGGCGGTCCGCAGCCGGAGCCCGAGCACGACCGAGGCGACGATCAGGGCCAGCACGAGCAGGACCCACAGGCTCGCGCCGACCGTGCCCCCGAGCGCCGCCCGCAGCCCGCCTCCGGGCGCGGTGGCGCGGTGGGACGGAGACGTCACGAGCCGGCCAGGGGACCGAGCAGCAGCCACTGCCAGGACTGCCCGCCGAAGACGTTGCCCGCGCCGGCGGTGGAGCCGATCACGAGCGTCTTGCCGTCCGCGGTGATGACCTTGCCGGTCTTCGGGTCGTAGTCGCCCAGGGTCACCGGGTCGAGCTCGGTGGCGGTGCTGCTGCCCTTGAGGCTCGCCCCGCTCGCGGGGGCGCTCGCCGTGCTGCGCGAGGAGCCTCGGGCGGTGCTGCTCGACGCCGTCGTGGCGCTGCTGCCGGGCTTGGCGGCCTTGCCCGCCTGCGGACCGCCGTTCTCCGGGAACGGCGCCGAGCCCTTCGGGTAGGGGGCGTTGCGCGCTCCGCGGACGCTGTCCGGGCCGTTGTCGTCGGCGCAGTACGCGGCGAGGTTCGGCGTCGGGTTCGACACGTCGGCGGGGTTGCGCTTCCTGGTGCTCTGGTAGCCGTTCGTGCAGACCGGGACCGCGCTGTCGGTGACGAAGCCGAAGTGGGCCGTGCCGTCGCCGGGCGTGACGGTGAAGCCGCCGGCGACGACGTTCGGGTAGGTCACGAGGATCGACCGCAGCGCCGGCAGGCGGACCTGCTGCACCTGGGCCGTCGAGAGCAGGTTGTCGAGCAGGACCGGCAGGGCGGTCCGGTTCGCCTGCAGGACGTCCTGGAGCTCGTTCGCGCTCGCGGTGCCGGTGCTGAACAGGCGGCGGAAGTCGGGGTCGCTGGAGCGCAGCTGCGCCGACAGCGACCGCAGGTCGCGGTTGTAGCTGAGGAACTGGCTCGAGGTCTCGTCCTGGGTCCGCAGGACGGTGTTGCCGTCCCGGATCAAGGCGATGGTCTCGGGCAGGGCCTCGGTCGCGGCGGCCGTGAGCTTGTCGCCGGCGTCGACGAGGCGCTGCAGGCTCTGGCCGGTCCCGTCGTCGAACGCCTTGCCGAGCTCGTCGAGGGTGACGGCGAGGTCGTCGGTGTTCACGCTCTTGACCAGGTCGTCGAGGTTGACGAGCAGCTGCGTCGGCTGGATCGGGATCGTCGTCATGCTCTTGGGGATGACGGCGCCGGTGCGCAGGTACGGCTTGCCGTCGCGCTGGGGCTGCAGGTCGACGTACTGCTCGCCGACCGCCGACCGGTTGCCGACGGCGGCCTTCACGACGTCGGGCACCTTGGTGCCGGGCCGCAGGAGCATCTTCACGCGCACGCCGTCGGGCAGGAGCTGGAGCTCCTTGACCTCACCGGCGGGGACGCCGCGGTAGGTGACCTCGGCGCCCTTGAAGATGCCGCCGGTGTCGGTGAAGTGGGGCGCGTCCTCGTAGCCCTGGTTCGTGATGATCCGGTCGAGGTCGGCGTAGCGCGCGCCGGCGAAGGCC
>JAOPWW010000221.1 GCA_025965495.1 Frankiales bacterium | reverse complement strand
CCTTCGTCCTGCAGAGCCACGCCAACGCCATCAACACCTGGGTCATGGAGCAGCTGCTCATGGTCGACGCGCTCAAGCGGGCCTCCGCCAAGCGCATCACCGTGGTCATGCCCTTCTACCCCTACGCGCGCCAGGACAAGAAGCACCGCGGTCGCGAGCCGATCAGCGCGCGCCTCATCGCCGACCTGTTCAAGACCGCCGGCGCCGACCGCCTCATGACCGTCGACCTGCACACCGCGCAGATCCAGGGCTTCTTCGACGGGCCCGTCGACCACCTGTTCGCGCTCCCGCTGCTCGCCGACCACGTCCAGGAGCGCTGGGGCGACCGCGACCTCGTCGTCGTCAGCCCCGACGCCGGCCGGGTGCGGGTCGCCGAGCGCTGGACCGACCGGCTCGGCTGCGGCCTGGCGATCATCCACAAGCGCCGCGACCCGAACGTGCCGAACGAGGTCAAGGTCGGGGAGGTCGTCGGCCGCGTCCGCGGCAAGACCTGCGTCCTGGTCGACGACATGATCGACACCGGCGGCACGATCACCAAGGCCGCCGACCTGCTGTTCGAGAACGGCGCCGAGGACGTCATCGTCACCGCGACCCACGGCGTGCTGTCGGGTCCGGCGATCGACCGCCTGCGGGCCAGCCGGGTGAGCGAGACGGTGATCACCGACACGCTCCCGATCGCCGACGAGAAGCGCTTCGAGGGCCTGACCGTGCTCTCGATCGCGCCGCTGCTCGGGCGGGCGATCACCGAGGTCTTCGAGGACGGCTCGGTCACGAGCCTGTTCGACGGCGCCGCCTGAGCGCTCGCCGCGCGACCGGCTAGAGTCGTCCGCTGCGCCCTGTCCTGTCGACGCGACACGCTCGCCGTCCGGTCAGCAGCCTGATCCGCCCCCGCACCCGCCCGATCGCCCAGACGTACCCCCCGCCGCAGCGCTCTCCCGCCGGAGACGCTGCGCCACCCCGCTCGAGGAGAGTCCCACCGTGTCCGGAGTCCGCATCACCGCCGAGCCTCGCACCGAGTTCGGCAAGGGCCCGTCGCGGCGCATCCGCCGGGCCAACGGCGTCCCCGCGGTCCTCTACGGCCACGGCGACGCCCCCCGCCACTTCACGCTCCCGGGTCACGAGCTGATGCTCGCCCTGCGCAGCGACCCGAACGCGCTCATCGCGCTGCAGACCTCCGAGGGCGAGCAGCTCGCGCTGCCGAAGTCGATCGTGCGCGACCCGATCAAGGGCTTCCTCGAGCACGTCGACCTCGTCGCCGTCCGCACCGGCGAGAAGGTCACCGTCGACGTCCCCATCACGCTGGTCGGCCAGGCCGGTCCGGACATCATCGTCGAGCTGCAGACCACGGCGCTCACCGTCGAGGCCGACGCCACGGCGCTGCCGGAGTCGATCGAGATCGACGTCACGAAGCTCCGGGTCGGCACGCCGATCACGGCGGCCGACGTGAAGCTCCCCGAGGGCACGACGCTCGCGGGCGTCCCCGAGCTGGTCATCGTGCAGGGCACGGGCGCGCCGACGGCGGAGGAGGTCGAGGCCGACCTCGCCGAGTCCGACGCCGAGACCGGTGCGGGCCAGGGCGAGGGCGCTGTCGAGACGCCCGGCTCCGAGACCGACGCCGCCGGTGGTGGCGACGTCGTCGCCGAGACCGAGGGTGCGCAGGCCGGCAAGGCCGACAGCTAGCAGGACCCGGGACCCCCTGCCGTGGCCGACGACGTCTGGCTCGTCGTCGGCCTCGGCAACCCGGGGCCGGCGTACGCGGGGAACCGCCACAACGCCGGGTTCCTCGTGCTCGACCTGCTCGCGGAGCGGGTGGGCGGGAAGTACAAGGCGCACAAGGGCCGAGCCGACGTCGTCGAGGGCAGGCTCGCGGGGCAGCGGGTCGTCCTGGCCAAGCCGAAGTGCTACATGAACGAGTCCGGCGGGCCGGTGGCCTCCGTGTCGGGCTTCTTCAAGGTGCCCGCCGAGCGGCTGGTCGTCGTCCACGACGAGCTCGACGTCGACTACGGCGTCCTGCGGCTCAAGCGGGGCGGCGGCGACGGCGGCCACAACGGGCTCAAGAGCATCACGCGCTCGCTCGGCAGCAAGGAGTACCTGCGGGTGCGGTTCGGCATCGGCCGGCCGCCCGGGCGGCAGGACCCGGCCGACTACGTCCTCAAGGACTTCGGCAGCGTCGAGAAGAAGGAGCTGCCGTTCCACGTCGACCGGGCGGCGGACGCCGTGGAGGCGCTCCTGGCGGGCACCCTCGAGGCGGCGCAGAACACCTTCCACGGCTCGCTCCCCTAGGCCGGACGGGCCTACCCTGGAGTCCTGACCCCGGGGCGCGACCGCTCCGGGGCTCGTCCGCGTTCCCAGGAGGACCGTGACCCCCGCTGCACCCCTGTCCGGACTGCTCGACGTCGTCGGCGCCGACCCCTCGCTGGCCCGCGCGCTGGCCGCCCCCGAGACGCCGACCCTCGAGCTCACCGGCCCGGCCGGGCTGCGGCCGTTCGTCGTCGCGAGCCTCGCCCGCCAGGGCCGGACCGTCCTCGCCGTCACCGCCACCGGCCGCGAGGCCGAG
>JAOPWW010000220.1 GCA_025965495.1 Frankiales bacterium | reverse complement strand
CCTCGCCGCTGCTGCTGACGAGGACGACGTCGAGACCGTCGGCGTGGTGCTTGTCGAACAGGGCGACGGCCTCGGCGTAGACCATCGGGTCGATGAGGTCGTGCAGCGTCTCGGCGACGATCGCGTTGACGGTCTCGACGGGCCACCCTGCGCACAGCACCTTGAGGTAGTCGCGCATCTTGTCCATCGAGTCCTCGTCGGCCCCCTGCAGGAGGTAGACGAACTGCGCGAACGAGCTCTTGAGGACGGCCCGCCGGTTGACCAGTCCGCCCTTGTAGAACGGTCGGCCGAAGGCGAGCGTGCTGCTCTTGGCGATGACCGTCTTGTCGAGGTCGAAGAAGGCGGCTGCCCGGGACTGCGTCACGGCGCCCGAGGATAGAGGTCTGTCACCGCCCGGGGTCGTTTCCCGACGGATCGGACCGGACATGCCCCTGGAGCGACGGCTCTGCCGTCTCCCCTGACGGGCCCGGCTCGACCCCCCCCGAGCCGGTCCCTCAGCGACGACCCCCGCCACCCCCCCCGGCGGGGGTCGCCGCGCGTCTGGCGCCTCGTGCCGGGCCGGGCGGGCTGCGTCGTTCGTCATGCCGGGAGCGTGCACGGCGACGGTGACGGTCCGGTCGGTCGTCCACAGCCGGCGCGTCCGTCCACAGCTCGAGCACGCGCCGTCGACGCCGTCGGCCTCCGCGCCCAGGGTGGCCGTCCTGCGCTCGGCATCGGGTCGAGCGCCTCGCCGCCGGAGCCCCCGTGGACCCGTACCTGTCAGCGCCCGTCCGAGCGCTCGCCGTCACTGCCGACCCGGACGTGCTCGACGACCTGCTGCGCCTCGCGGCCACCGCCGGTGCCGAGCTGCAGGTCGCGCCGGACGCCGCCGGGGCCCGCCGTGCCTGGGAGACCGCGCCGCTGGTCGTCGTCGGCGCCGACGCCGCCCTCGGCTGTGCCGCGGCGGGCCTGCGGCGCCGGCCCGGCGTCGTCCTCGTGGGGGACGACCTCGACGACGCGAGCGTCTGGGAGACCGCCGTCCACGTGGGAGCGGAGCACGTCGTGTTCCTGCCCGACGCCGAGCCCTGGCTGACCGACCGCTTCGCCGACGCCGCGGAGGGCGCTGCCGAGGAGGGCGTCGTCGTCGCCGTCGTCGGCGGCAGAGGAGGGGCGGGGGCGACGTCGCTGGCCTGCGCCCTCGCCGTCACCTCGGCCGGCAGCGGGCGTCCGACGCTGCTCGTCGACGGCGACCCGCTCGGTGGGGGGATCGACCTGTGCTTCGGCACCGAGCGCGAGGGTGGCCTGCGCTGGCCCGACCTCGGGTCCACCCGGGGACGGCTGTCCGCGGCAGCTCTGGCCGAGGCGCTGCCGCAGGTGCAGGGTCTGTCGGTCCTGTCGTGGGACAGGGGGGACCCGCCGGCGGTGCCGCCCGAGGCGGTCCGGGCCGTGCTGCAGGCCGGTCGCCGGTCGGCCGAGCTCGTCGTCGTCGACCTCCCGCGCAGCGTGGACGACGCCGTGCGCGCGGTCCTCGACGCCGCCGGGACCGTGCTGCTGGTCGTGCCCGCCGAGGTCCGGGCCGCAGCCGCGGCCTCGCGGGTGGCGGCCGCCGTGGGGCTGCTGGCCCGGGACCTGCGGGTCGTCGTCCGCGGTCCCGGTCCGGCGGCGCTCCCGGCCGCGGAGATCGCGCGAGCCCTCGGTCTCCCGCTCGCCGGCGAGCTGCGGTCGGAGCCGGGACTGGACCGGGCCCTGGAGCGCGGCGAGGCACCGGGGTCGCGCGGCAAGGGGCCCCTCGCGCAGTTGTCCGCCCGGCTGCTCGACGAGCTGCTGCCGCCCGCCCTGCGGCAGGCGGCGTGAGCCTGGACGCCGGCCTGCTCGCGCGCGTGCGGGGCAGGCTGGCGGCGGACGGCGCTCCCCCCACCCCTGCGCGGGTGGCGGAGGCGCTGCGCGAGGAGGGCGGCGCGCTGCGCGGGGACCAGGAGCTGCTGGGCGTCCTGCGGGCGCTCCAGAGCGAGATCGTGGGCGCCGGTCCGCTGGAGGCGCTGCTCGCGGACCCCCGCGTCACCGACGTCCTCGTCAACGCCCCCGACGAGGTCTGGGTCGACCGCGGCGAGGGACTGGAACGCACCTCCGTGCGCTTCGCGGACGACCTCGCCGTCCGCCGCCTCGCCCAGCGGCTGGCCGCTCCCACCGGCCGGCGCCTCGACGACGCCCAGCCCTGGGTCGACGCCCGCCTGCCCGACGGCGTCCGCCTCCACGCCGTGCTGCCGCCGGTGGCCTCGGGCGGTACCTGCCTGTCGCTGCGCGTGCCCCGTCGGCAGGTCTTCACGCTGGAGGACCTCGTCGCGTCGCGCACGGTCCCGCCCGACGGGGCACGGCTGTTGGGCGACCTCGTCAGCAGTCGGGCCGCGTTCCTGGTCAGTGGAGGGACGGGCACCGGGAAGACGACGCTGCTGTCCGCGCTGCTCTCGCTGGCCGACCCGGGCGACCGCCTCCTGCTGGTCGAGGACGCGGCCGAGCTGGCCCCGGCGCACCCGCACGTGGTGCGACTCGAGGCGCGCCCGGCCAACCTCGAGGGCGCGGGCGCCGTGACGCTGCGGGACCTCGTGCGGCAGGCGCTCCGCATGCGGCCGGACCGGGTGGTGGTCGGGGAGGTCCGTGGCGCCGAGGTCGTCGACCTGCTCGCAGCGCTGAACACCGGGCACGAGGGTGGCTGCGGGACGGTGCACGCGAACTCGGCCTCGGACGTGCCAGCGCGCCTCGAGGCGCTGGCCGCGGTCGCGGGACTGGGACGGGAGGCGCTGCACAGCCAGCTCGCCAGCGGGCTCCGGGTCGCGGTCCACCTCGTGCGGTCGCGCGCGGGCGGCGCCCGGCGGCTGGCCGAGGTCTGCCTGCTGGCGCGCGGCGGCGACGGTCTCGTCGTCGCCACGCCTGCCTGGTCGTGGGACGGCAGCGCGCCTGCGGGGAGCCCGGGACCGGCAGCGGAGGCGCTGGCGCGGCTGCTCGACCCGGCGTGACCGTGCCCGCCGTCCTCGCCGGCCTGGCGGTGGCCGTCGCCCTCGCCCTGCCGAGTGCCGAGGCAGCCCGGCTCGACAGCGTGCTGCCGCGCCGCCGGACGGGGGTGCGACGGCTCCCCTCCCTCGACGGCCTCCGGGCCTCGCGCCCCGTCCTCCCAGCACTGGCCGCCGCTGCCGGACTGTTGGTGGTGGGGCCGGCGCTCGCCGTGGTGGCGTGCGCCGGCGCGGTCGCCCTGCTGTCGGCTCTGTCCGCACGTTCCCGGGCTGCGGAGGCGACCCGGGAGCGAGCCGGGGCCCTGGAGGCGTGCGCGGTCCTCGCGTCCGAGCTGCGCGCGGGACGGTCGCCCGGGCAGGGGCTGGACGCCGCTGTGTCCGTCGCCGCGGGACCGTTCCGTGACCGGCTGGCGGGCGCCGCGGCAGCGAGCCGCTTCGGCGGTGACCCGGCGGCCGTGCTCGCGACGGCGACCCCGGGACCGGCGACCTGCGTCCCCGAGGTCTGCGCCGGTCTGGCCGCCTGCTGGCAGGTCTGCTCCGGGACGGGCAGCGGCCTCGCGGCGTCGGTGGACCGGCTCGAGGAGGGGCTCCGGGCAGCCGAGGCGGCGCGCCGTGCGGTCGAGGCGGAGCTCGCAGGGCCGCGGGCCACGGCGAGCATGCTCGCGCTGCTGCCCCTCGCCGGTGTCGGGCTGGCCGCCGCCCTCGGCGCTCGGCCGGTCCACGTGCTCCTGCAGACGCAGGTCGGCGGGGTCTGCCTGGTCGCCGGGGTCGCGCTCGACCTGGCCGGACTGGCCTGGACCCGCCGCATCGCTCGCTCGGCAGGAGGATGAGCGCCCTGCTGAGCGCCGGGCTCGCGGGAGCCGCCGCCTTGCTGCTCGGCGGGGGGAGCGGTGACGGCCGGCTGCAGGACGTGGTGCGAGCGCCGCGTGCACGGTTGCCTCGGACGCCGCGCCCGGCTGCTGGCCGGGCTCCTGGACCGGCCGGCCCGGCAGGAGAACGGCCGGGCCGTGGGCGGTCGGGGTCGGGGCGCCCCGGGCTCCCGCGGCTGGCCTCGGCGCTGGCCGGAGCAGCGGTGGCACTGCTGGTCGGCGGGCCCGTCGGCGTCGTGCTCGGCGGGCTGCTCCTGGTGGCGGGGCCGCGGCTGCTCAGCGGCCTGGAGGGCGCGCAGGACCGGTCCCGGCGGGAGCAGTTCGCGCGCGACCTGCCCCTCGCCCTGGACCTGCTGTCGGCCTGCCTGGCCGGCGGAGCCGTCCTGGCGACAGCCGTCCGGGCCGTGGCCGACGCCGTCCCCGGGCCGTGCGGCGACCGGCTCGGGCAGGTCGAGGCGGCGCTCGCGGTGGGGAGCCCGTCGGCGGAGGCGTGGGCCGCCCTGTGCGAGGGGGACGACCCCGTCGCGGGTCCGGCCGCCCGGGCACTGGCTCGTGCCGGAGAGGGCGGAGCGCCGGTCGCCGC
>JAOPWW010000212.1 GCA_025965495.1 Frankiales bacterium | reverse complement strand
GGCACCTGGCGCTTGACCAGGGCGAGCGCGACCGGCCCGAGCTCGTGGTGGCGTGCGGCCGAGCCGACCCGCCCGACCTCGCGCTCGCCCAGCAGGACCGGCGAGCCGGTGACCGGGAGGTCGCTGTCGCTGCCGTCGAGGTGGAGCAGGACGAGCTGACGAGGCGGCCGACCCAGGTTGTGGACCCGGGCGACCGTCTCCTGGCCGCGGTAGCAGCCCTTGTCGAGGTGCACGGCGGACACCAGCCAGCCGACCTCGTGGGGCAGCGTCCGGTGGTCGGTGTCGAGGCCCATGCGCGGACGGCGGGCGGCGATCCGCAGCGCCTCGTGCGCCAGCACGCCCGCCACCGGCCCTTCCCACGCGGACACCTCGGCCGGGTCGAGCAGGCCGCGGGAGGTGTAGGCCCTCGACGTCGTCGGCTCGACCGTCACCCGCATCATGAACTGCATCTTCTGCAGGAACGCGACCAGCGCGGGGCCGGTCCCGGGCTCGACGACGGCCCACGTCGCCTCGCCGTCGTCGGTGAGCTCGAGGTGGTGCTCGACGTGTCCCTGCGGGCTGAGGACGAGCGCCTCGACCGGCTCGGCGCCGAGGGCGAGCACGTGCTGCGAGAGCAGGCTGTGCAGCCAGGTCAGCCGGTCCGGCCCGGCGACGCGCACGACGTCGTGGTGCGACAGGTCGACCAGCGCCTCGCCCGCCTCCAGCAGCCGCTGCTCGCGGTAGGGGTCGCCGTAGTGCGCGACGGTGCCGACGTCGGGCGGGTCGGCGGGAACGGCTCCGGGGCGCTGCAGCAGGGTCACGTCCGCAGCAACGACGACGACGCCCCGCGCATGCCGCAGGGGCGGCCCCGTCCGGGACCGCCCCTGCGTGGTGCCCGCGACTAGCGGATCGCGACGCGGACCCGGTTGCTGTTGTTCGCGGCGTTGTTGTTGTCGGTGCCCGTGCCGGTGAACAGCGTGAAGGTGCCGCCGCCGGTGAAGGTCCGCGACACGTTGTACGTGCCGTCCGCGGCGTTGCGGGCGCGGGCCGCGATGACCCGGCTGCCGTCGGACCTCTCGTAGAACACCGTGATGAGCTGGCCCGGACGCTTGGGCAGCAGGCTGCCGGTGAAGCGGTAGGTCCGGGTACCGGTGCGCGCGACCTTGAGGTTCAGCGACGTCCTCACCGTCAGGACCACCTGGCGGCTGTCCGACGTCAGGCCGCCCTGGGTGCTGCGGGCGAACAGGCGCGTGTTGCCGCTCGGGCCGACCACGAAAGAGTACTGGCCGTCCGGCCCGACCGTGACGCTGCGGACCGTCGTGAACGTCGTGCTCGGCCGGCTGTACGCCCGGATCTCGAGCAGGCTGCCGGGCGGCGCCGTCCCGAAGACGGTCGCCTTCTGCTGCACGGCGACGATCGTCGACGGGCTGACGTCGATCGTCGGCTGCTGCAGGGCCGGCGTCGGCGACGCGGTGGCGGAGCGGGTCGGCGAGGACGAGACCGTCGGGGTCGCGCTGGCGCCCGGCGTCGTCGTCGGGCCGGCGCTCGGCGAGCGGGTCGCCGACGACGTCGGGCTGACCGACGGCGACGGGCTCGCGGCCGTGACGGTGAACGACGCCGGCCGCACGACCGTCTTGCCGTCGGTGTTGGTCACGCGCACGGCGTAGGCCCCGGTGGACCCGGCCGGGAAGGTGACCGTCACGACCAGCAGGGAGGTGCTGCGGTAGTCCACGGCAGACGCCGGGACCGACGTCGTGGTGGTCGTGACCGTGCCGGTGGTCTGCTCGAAGGCCACGGCAGCGCCGCGGGCGAAGCCGGTGCCGGCGACCTGGAGGGTCAGCGTCCTGCCCGCCTCGCCGGTGGCCGGGGTGACGCCGGTGACGGTCGGGGCGGCCGGCTGGGTCACGCTGAAGCGGTCGTTGCTGACGTTGGTCGCCGAGCCCGTCGTGACCGCCGGCAGGTAGCCGTCGGTACGGGGCGCCGCGCCCGTCAGGTCGAAGGTCGCGACCAGGGTCGAGCCGTCCGCCGACGGGCGCACGTTCGTGCCGGAGACGCTGAGGGCCGCGCGGTTCGCGCTCCCCACGACGTCGCTGGCGTACTGCAGGACGGGGCGCGAGGCGCCGGTGAACGTCCCGGCCGGCCCGGTGAAGGTCAGGTCGATCGGACCGCTGTTGGCGGCGGCCCGCGGGCTGACCGCGCTCAGGGACGGCGCGAGGACGGTGAAGCAGCCGGCGCAGGTCGTGGTCTGGCCGTCGGTGTTGGTGAACCGGATGCTGCGGACGCCGGGGGTGGCGGCCGGGGCCGGCGTGAACGTCCGGGTCAGGCGGGTCGGGGTCGTCTTCCCGGGCACCCCGGACGCGCTGACCGCGACGTCGGACGTGCCGTCGGCCTTGAGCACCTCGACCCGGGTGCTGCGGGCGAACCCGGTGCCCGGCAGGGCCAGCTCGCGGCTGCCGCCGGCCTCGACCTGCAGGCCCGTGCTGCCCGTGACGGTCGGCGCGGTCGGGGTGGTGATGGACAGGCAGTCGACGCAGCCGTCCACCCGTCCCCCGCCGACGCCGGGCGCCAGCACCGGGGCGTCGAACTCGACGCTGTAGCGGCCGGGGTCGACCGGACCGGGACCGGGCGCCGTGGCGGAGACCGGGTCGGGGTCGGTGAAGTCGGGCTGGGTGCTCGGCGCCGTCATCGCGCCGTTGTTCATGTCGACGCTGGAGGTGAACGTCGCGGAGCGGGCACCGTCGACGACGGCGACGCTGGTCGAGGGACCGGTGAACACCACGCTCGAGCCGGTCACCACCCGAGCCGTCGTCGAGAAGGTGACGCGGGAGGCGGCGCTGTTGACCGGCACGTCGTTGGTGGAGGCGGCCGCGGACGCCGGCCCGGCGGCCACCACCAGACTCCCGGCGACCAGGGCGGCGCTCAGCAGGCCGCCGCCCGCGGCGAGTCGGCGACGAACGGTGGTCCTCATGCTGCTCCTGGGTGCTGGTGGGACGAGCGCCGCCGCCGCCCGGGGTCCGGGCGGCGGCGGGTCGTGCAGGACGTACGGGGTGGGGCGACTAGCGGAGGGTGACGCGGACCCGGTTGCTGTTGTTCGCGGCGTTGTTGTTGTCGGTGCCCGTGCCGGTGAACAGCGTGAAGGTCCCGCCGCCGCTGAAGGTGCGCGACACGTTGTAGGTGCCGTCCGCGGCGTTGCGGGCGCGGGCCGCGATGACCCGGCTGCCGTCGGCCTTCTCGTAGAACACCGTGATGAGCTGGCCCGGACGCTTGGGCAGCAGGCTGCCGGTGAAGCGGTAGGTCCGGGTGCCGGTGCGGGCGACCTTGAGGTTCAGCGAGGTCTTGACGGTCAGGACCACCTGGTCGCTGTCCGCCGAACCGAGCGGCGTGACCGTGCGGGCGAACAGGCGGGTGTTGCCGCTCGGTCCGACCACGAACGAGTAGGTGCCGTCGGGGCCGACCGTCCCGGTGCGCACGGTGGTGAAGGTCGTGCTGGGCCGGCTGTAGGCGTGGATCTCG
>JAOPWW010000193.1 GCA_025965495.1 Frankiales bacterium | reverse complement strand
TGCTCGCAGGCTGGGGCGAGGAGGTCGACAGGTCGAGGCGCCCGAGGCGTTCTGTGGACGGTGTGGACACCGACGGTCTCGTCGCACCCGAGCCGCACGCTCAGCGCATGACGACGACGAACACCCGCCCGGTCCTGGTCCTCGGCGAGGACGCCCACGTGCTCCGGGAAGCCCTCAGGACCTGCACCTGGACGCAAGGCTGGCCAGGCCACACCGTCATGGCTCTGGACAGGCGGGCTCACTGGTCGCTGGACAGTGCCCTCCCGCCGACGGAAGGAGCACGCGCCCTGCGACGGTGCCTGGTCCGCCTCCACCTGCAACCCGTCTACGCGCAGGAGAACTCGCGCATCCTGCTGACGGTCCTGCTGCTTCACGTGCTCGAGACACTCGAGACAGCCAGATGCCACGACAGGCACTGACGCTCGCGGATCGAGCCTGACTCCCGGGCCAGTCGGTGCACCGTCCACGCAGCACCCGAACCGGAGGCGGCGCGATGCCGTTCCAGCCGCTGATGAGCTGTGCGGTCGCTCTCACGTCATGAGCCGCGGCTGCTCGGAGATCTCGGTGCCGCCCGGAGCGCAGCACGCAGTGCAGCGTCAAGGAGTGCGGTATGGCCGGCCAGTAAGGCCAAGGGCAGCCCGGGTCGCTTGGCGAAGCCGGCCTGCTCCAGGCCGGCCAGGCGGGGCGGGACCCCTGGTACCTCCCGGAGCCGGTCGGCCAGCTCCTTCAACTGCTGGGTCGACAGGTTGTCCCGCGCCCACGCGAAGTTGATGCTCAATGACGGCGAAGACGGACCCTCGCCGAGCCACAGACTCAACAAGGACACGGGCTTCCCACCGCCGAGGTCGAACAGGAGTGTGCCGGCTGGAGCGATGGCCTGGCTCTCGTACCAGCCTGACCTCGGCAGCGCCAGGACGACGTCAGCCACCGCACGCTGAGGTTCCGGCAGCGCCTGGACAGCCGCCTCGACGTCGTGCTGGCTCCACACGGGCGCAGGGCGGTGCTGCTTGTCGGCGGCGCTCTCCTGCCCGGTCGTGCTGGGGAGGAGCATGCGCACGCCGCCCTCCTCCGCGTACGCCACCGCGAGCGCGAGGACCTCGACGTCGTCACTCGTGTGCGTGTTGAGGAAGCGCACGATGCGCTCGAGCTCCTCAGTGAGCCGGTCGACCGCCAGCACCAGTCGGAAGCGGCCCTGTGCGAGGTTCCGCTCCACGGCAGCAAGCACCTCGTCGACCGCCCCGTCGACGACGATCTCCTGCAGGTCCTCGCGCAGCGAGGACCTGCCTGAGAGCCGTGCCGAGGCGGCCCAGCCGGCCGAGAACTCCTCGAGATCCAGCCGCCACAGGGCCGACGCGTAGGCCAGCACCTGCCCGACGACTTCCCGCCGGATCTCGGGGTTCTTCTCGAGCTTGCACTCCACGACCGTGATGTCGCCCTGCTCATCGACGACGACGAGATCGGCGTAGCCGGTGCCGAGCAGGAAGAACTCGCGTACTGCGACTCGTGGCCGCGGCGGACCAGGCAGCAGGCTCGGCTGCTCTTGCAGGAGCTCCTGCAGCGACGCTTCGCTCGGCCACCTGGTCACGGCAGGCGGTCGCCACTCCTGGTCCGCACCCTGCACGAGCAACCGGACGTCCGACGTCTCTGTCATTTGCGGAACGAAGCGCACGCGCGCCGGAACAGCAAGGGCCAGAGGACGTACGCGGCAACTGCCGTCACGATGAGCGCCGAGCGAGCGGGGGCTCTGTCGATCCCGGCTCGGCCGCACCTCAGGCCAGCCGCGCCCGCAGCCCCGTGGCCCGCGCCACCGGCCGCAGGACCGCCGCTCGCACCGCCTCCTCCGACCCCACCACCCGCACCCCGTGCGCCGCCCGCGTCACCGCTGTGTAGAGCGTCTCCCGCGTCCCGAGCGGCGACGACGCCGCGGGCAGCAGCACCGTCACCCGGGAGAACTGCGACCCCTGGCTGCGGTGGACCGTGAGGGCGTGCAGCGGCCGCACCTCCGACAACCGCCCCAGGGGCACCTCGTACGGGTCGCCGCCGCGGGCGAACACCGCCACCAGGTCCTCCCCACGGCCGCAGACCACCCCCGAGTCCCCGTTGTAGAGCCGGTTGTCGACGTCGTTGGCGGTCACCAGCAGCGGCAGCCCGGCGTACCTGCCGTCGCGGCGGGGCTGCACGCCCAGAGCCTCCACGACCCACCGCTGCACCGTCCGCGTCCAGTGCTCCACCCCGCGCGGTCCCTCCCGGTGCGCGCACAGGAGCCGGTGGGTGTCCAGGCCCGCGAGGGCGCGCGCTGCGTCCCCGACGGACGCCGCCTGCACGAGCACCGACGCCTGCTCCAGCACCAGCTCGCGCAGGGCAGCCAGCGCCGGGCCGGCGACGGGCGCGTCGTCGGGGAGCTCGTCGAACGCGACCGCCGGGTCGCCCGACCGCAGGACGGCGAGCACCGCGTCGGGGTCACCGGCCCGCACGGCCTCGGCGAGGTCGTCGATGGCGCTGCCCTCGTCGTAGCGGTAGACGGTCCGGAGCCGGGCGACGCCCGCGCGCACTCGGGCCTGCGGTGTCTCCGGCTCTACCGGGCCGGGGTCGTCCTGCGGCGCGACCACGCCGAGCCGCGCGTGCAGGGACGGGGTGCGGCTGCCGCCGGGGGCGACGAGGTCGGCCAGGACGGCACCGGCTTCGACCGAGGCGAGCTGGTCCGGGTCGCCGACCAGCAGCAGGCGGGCCCCGGGGCGGAGCGCGGCCAGCAGCCGGGCGAACAGCGACAGCGACACCATCGAGGCCTCGTCCACGACGACGACGTCGTGCGGCAGCCGGTTCTCCGCGTCGTGCCAGGAGCGCGTCGTGCCGCGGCGCAGCCCCAGCAGCCGGTGCAGCGTCGTGGCCTCGAGCCCGCGCAGGAACTCCTCCTCGGGCAGCCCGGCGCCGGCGGCGTGCACGGCCTCCTGCAACCGCGACGCCGCCTTGCCGGTCGGGGCGGCGAGCGCGATGCGGGGCGCGACGTCGGTGACCTCGCGGACGGCGGCGAGCACCC
>JAOPWW010000192.1 GCA_025965495.1 Frankiales bacterium | reverse complement strand
CGCCGCATGCAGATCGAGTTCTCGCGGGTCGTGCAGGAGGTCGCCGACGGCGAGGGCGGCGAGATCAGCCCGGCCCGCATCTGGTCGCTGTTCGGCACCACCTACCTCGAGCCCGACGGCCCGCTGCGGCTCGTGTCGCACCGCACCGCCTCCGACGCCGAGGGCCGCGACACGATCGAGGCGGTCGTCGAGCAGGACGGGCAGACCCGCACGGTCACCGGCACGGGCAACGGTCCGATCGCCGCCTTCGTCAACGCGCTGGCCGGCCTCGGGATCGACGCCCGCGTCCTGGACTACGCCGAGCACGCCACCGGCGCCGGCGAGGAGGCCCAGGCCGCGTCCTACCTGGAGGTCGCCGTCGGCGGGAAGGTCCTCTGGGGCTGCGGCGTCCACCCGAGCATCGTCACCAGCTCGTTGCGCGCGCTGGTCAGCGCTGTCGACCGCGGGCTCGCCGGGTGACCTCGGTCCGGGTGCTGCTGCTGTCCGGCAGCACCCGGACCGGCTCCACGAACACCGCTGCCCTGCGCGCTGCCGCCGCGTCCGCGACCGACGGCGTCACGCCCGTGCTGCTCGACCTGCTGCGCACCCTGCCGCCCTTCAGCCCCGACGACGACCGCGACCCCCTGCCGCCCGACGTCGCCCGGCTGCGCGCCGAGGTCGCCGCGGCCGACGCCGTCCTGGTCTGCACCCCCGAGTACGCCGGCGCGCTGCCCGGGTCCTTCAAGAACCTGCTCGACTGGCTGGTCGGCGGGGGAGAGGCAGACGGGAAGCCGGTGGCGTGGCTCGACGTCGCCGCACCCGGCCGCGGGAGCGGTGCCCGCGCCGAGCTGGCGACGGTCCTCGGCTACCTCGGGACGCACGTCGTGGAGGAGGCGTGCGTCAGCGTGCACGTGCCGCGCGACGCGCTCGGGGAGGACGGCGAGGTCGCGGACCCGGCGCTCCGCGCGGAGCTGGGCGCCGTGGTGGGGACCCTCGCGGAGCTCGTCGGTCAGGACAGGGCCGGCACCAGCCAGACCGCCTCGTAGGGGCCGAGGACGACGTCGCCCTCGACCCGGCGACCGGTCAGCGCGTCCACCAGCGGGCCCTCCACCGGCAGGGCGCTGCGGGGGCAGGTGCGCGAGGCGCCGCCGACCTCGTAGAGCCCGACGAGCACCTGGTCCTGCGTCCGGCGGACCGTCGCCAGCAGCCGGTCGTCGCCCGGGTCGAGGACCTCGGTCTCGGCGGACGCGTGCAGGGCGGGCAGCCCCCCGCGCACCCGGGCCGCGTGCTGCAGCGCGCCGAAGACCCGGGCCTCGACCGTCCCCGGCTCGTCCCGGCGGGCCGCGACCTCCCAGGGCAGCCGCGGCCGGTGCACCCAGCGGTTGTCGCCGGCCGTCGTCGGGTCGTCGGCCCAGGCGTCGTCGTCCGGCAGGGCCAGCTCGTCCCCCGACCACAGCACCGGCAGGCCGCCCCAGCCGAGCACGACGAGGTGGGCCAGCACGTGGCGGCGCAGCGCGAGGTCGAGCCGCACGGGGTCGCCCGCGGCGGCGTGCACCCCGAGCAGGGAGGCGGCCGTCCCGCTGATGCGGCGGTCCCCCGTGGCCTCGTTCTCCTGGAAGACCAGGCCTTCGGCGTCGGAGCCCGCGAAGGCGCCCGAGTACCAGTCGGACAGGAAGGCGCGGTGCAGCGGCCCGGACAGGCCGACGGCGGCCGCGTCGGCGTCGTCGACCGCCCAGCCGATGTCGTCGTGGCAGCGCAGGTAGGTCGCCCAGGACGTGGTCGACGGGCGACCGCCGAAGCGCGCCAGGGCGGTCCGGAGCAGCCGGGTGTCCTTGGCCGCGAGGGTCGACCAGACCTGGACCATCAGGCTGTTGTGGTAGGCGAGATCGCTGACGCGGCCGGCGTTGCGGCCGGTCCCGAGGTACTCCGCGAGCTGCTCGGGCCCGACGATCGCCTCGGCCTTGAACAGCACCGCGGGCGCGGCGATCCGGGCGACGGCGCGCAGCGCCCGGGTCAGCGCGTGGACCTCCGGCTGGTCCTGGCAGGTCGTGCTCAGGCGCTTCCACAGGAACGCGACCGCGTCGAGCCGCAGCACCTCCACGCCCTGGTTGGCGAGGAAGCAGACGAGGTCGGCGAACTCGAGCAGCACCTCCGGGTTGTGCCAGTCGAGGTCCCACTGCCAGCTGTTGAACGTCGTCCAGACCCACCCGCGCAGGTCGTCGTCCCAGGTGAACGAGCCGGGGGCGAAGTCCGGGAAGACCTCCGGCAGCGTCCGCTCGAAGGCGTCCGGCTCGGTCCGGTCCGGGAAGACGTGGAAGTAGGCCCGCGCCCGCAGGTCGCCGTCCCGCGCCGCCCGCGCCCACGCGTGCTCGGCGGCGACGTGGTTGAGCACCAGGTCCAGGGCCAGCGAGATCCCGTGCCCGCGCAGCGTCGCTGTCAGGGCCCGCAGGTCAGCCAGGTCGCCGAGGTCGGGGCGGACGCTGCGGTAGTCCGCGACCGCGTACCCGCCGTCGTTCGGCTCGGGGCGGGGCTGCAGCAGGGGGAGCAGGTGCAGGTAGGTGACGCCGAGCTCGGCCAGGTACGGCGCGCGCTCCGCCACCCCGCGCAGGTCGCCGCCGAACCGGTCGGCGTAGGCGCTGTAGCCGAGCATGCGCGGGGACTGGAACCAGTCGGGCTGCACCAGGCGCTCGAGGTCGAGCAGCCGCAGCTCGGCCGGCCGGTCCAGCGCCCCCTGGACGGCGACCTCGGCCGCGTGCTCGGCGACCTGCGCCCCGGCGTCGCCGTAGGCCTCGGTCAGCCCGGCCAGCAGGTCCGGCCACCAGCGGCGCAGCCGGGCCAGGACGAGGACCCGGTGCTCCTCGGGCTCCCCGGCGAGCGCGGCCCGCGCCTCCTGCTCGACCGACGCGGGCAGGACGGGGTCGACGGCCACGCCCTCATCCTGCCCCGCCGGGAGTCGTCCCGAAGCGTGGGACGGCCGTCCCACGCCGACTAGGGTCGGCCGCATGAGCACCCGGCTGGCGGTCATCGGCGGAGACGGCATCGGACCGGAGGTCACCGCGGTCGCGCTGGAGGTCCTGCAGGCCGTCCTGCCCGGCGTCGAGACCACCGACTACGACCTCGGCGCGACGGCGTACGCCCGCACCGGCGAGGCCCTGCCCGACAGCGTCCTCGAGGAGCTCCGCGGTCACGACGCGATCCTGCTCGGCGCGATCGGCGACCCGTCCGTCCCGCCCGGCGTCCTCGAGCGCGGGCTGCTGCTGCGGCTGCGCTTCGCCCTCGACCACCACGTGAACCTGCGCCCCGTGCGGCTGTTCCCCGGGGTGACCAGCCCGCTCGGCGACGTCGCGATCGACATGGTCGTGGTCCGTGAGGGCACCGAGGGCCCCTACGTCGGCAACGGCGGCAGCATGCGCACCGGCACGCCCCACGAGGTCGCGACCGAGGTCAGCCTCAACACCGCCTACGGCGTGGAACGCGTGGTCCGGGACGCCTTCGCCCGCGCCCAGCAGCGCCGCGGGCACCTCACGCTGGTGCACAAGACGAACGTGCTGGTCCACGCCGGGGGGCTGTGGAAGCGCGTCACCGACGAGGTCGCCCGCGACTTCCCGGACGTCGAGGTCGCCTACCAGCACGTCGACGCCGCCTCGATGTTCTTCGTGACCGACCCGGGCCGGTTCGACGTCGTCGTCACCGACAACCTGTTCGGCGACATCCTCAC
>JAOPWW010000189.1 GCA_025965495.1 Frankiales bacterium | reverse complement strand
CCACCCCGCGGGCGCGCATCTCGTCGACCGTCCGCTGGATGTCGTTGGTGGGGTGGGCGACGTGCTGCACGCCCGGGCCGCCGTAGAACTCGAGGTACTCGTCGATCTGGCTCTTCCTCATGCCGGCCGCCGGCTCGTTGAGCGGGACCTTCACCTAGCTGCGGCCGTCGGCGACGACCTTGCTCATCAGCGCGGAGTACTCGGTCGCGATGTCGGCGCCGACGAACTCCTTCATGGTCGTGAAGCCCATGACCCGGCCGTAGAACTCGACCCAGGTGTCCATCTGCCCGAGCTCGACGTTGCCGACGACGTGGTCGACCGCCTGGAACAGCCGCTTCTCCGGCGGCGCCACGAACGGCTCGCGGGCGACGTACCCGGGCAGGAACGCGCCGCTGTACGCCGACCGCTCCACCAGGGTGTGGCGGGTCTCGCCGTAGGTGGCGATCGCGGCGACGACGACCTTGCCGGTCTCGTCCTCGCGCAGCTCGGGCTCGGCCAGCGGGGTCGCGCCGCGCTCGACCGCGACCCGGAACGCCTTCTCGGCGTCGGGCACGCGCAGGGCGATGTCGGTGACGCCGTCGCCGTGGCGGGCGACGTGCTCGCCGAGCGCCGTGCCGGCGACGACCGGGCCCTCGACGACGAACCGCGCGCCCCCGGACTCGAGGACGTACTCGGCGGTCTCGCGCTGCCCCGTCTCGGGTCCGCGGTAGGCCGTCAGGCGCATGCCGAAGGCGGTCGCGTACCAGTGGGCGGCCTGCCGGGCGTTGCCGACGGCGAAGCGCAGGTGGTCGACGGCCTCGACCGGGAAGGCGTCAGGGGTGCTCATGCGGCGAGTGTGCGACCGCGGCCGACGACGGTGCAACACTGCCGCTGCTGACAGGACAGGGTGTGCAGTCTGCCGCCCGCAGACCCTCCGGAGGTGGACACGGTGCTCGACGACCTCGACCTCGCCCTGCTGCGCGAGCTGGTCGCCGGGGAGCGCGTCCCCGTCGTGGACCTCGCCCGCAGGCTCGGCGTCGCCCGCGGCACGGCGCAGGCCCGGCTCGACCGGCTGGTGCGCGACGGCGTCGTGGCGGACTGGGCGCCGCGGCTCTCGGCGGCCGCGCTCGGCCTGCCGGTGACGGCGTTCGTCACGCTCGAGATCCGTCAGGGCGTCGGTCACAGCGCCGTCGTGGAGCACCTGCGGGCGATCCCGCAGGTGCTCGAGGCCCACACGACCACCGGCGACGGCGACCTGCTGTGCCGGGTCGCGGCCCGCGACAACACCGACCTGCAGGCGGTCCTGGACCGGGTCGTCGCGTCGCCGGACATCCGCCGGACCAGCTCGGTCGTGGCGCTGAGCACCCCGATCGAGCTCGACGTCGGACGCTTGCTGCGTCAGCCGGTGTAGGGCTCCGCGGACAGCACCTCGACGGTGCCCTGCCCGCCGTTGGGGAGCGCGTAGGTGACGCTGTCGCCGACCTTCGCCCCGACCAGGGCCGCCCCGAGGGGGGAGTCGACGGACGTCGCGCGCAGGTCGGCCGTCCCGGACTCGCGCGAGCCCAGCAGGAGCCGGTCGGTGTCGTCCTCGTCGCCGTCGAAGGCGATCACGACCACCATGCCGGGGGCGACCGCGCCGTCACCCGCCGTCGGGGCCTCGCCGACGACGGCGTTCTCGAGCATCTGGGTGAGCTGACGGATCCGGGCCTCGTTCTTGCCCTGCTCGTCCTTGGCGGCGTGGTATCCGCCGTTCTCCTTGAGGTCGCCCTCGTCGCGCGCGGCCTCGATCTTCGCCACGATGTCGGCGCGGCGCGGGCCCTTGGACTCGGCGAGCTCGGCGGACAGCCGGTCGTAGGCCTCCTGCGTGAGCCAGGTGGTCTGCTGGCCGGGTCGCGTGCTCACGTCGGGCTCCTGCGGTCGAGGGGTGTGCCGGTCGTCACGGATGCTACGGCGCAGGGGTCCCGGAGGCGTCCGTGCCGGGACCGTCCGCGCAGCCGACCAGCTCGCCCGTGACCGCCCGCTCGCTGGTGGGCAGCACCTCGCGGACGACCGTGCTGCGCTGCTGCGACGGCGCGACGTCGAACTCGCGGCGCCCGACCTCGCCGCCGCCGGTCCCGCGGGCGCGCACCAGGCAGTGGACCGTGCTGCCGGGGTCGCGGGCGACCTCGAACTCGATGCTCACCGAGGTGTCGGACTCGACGACGTAGCCGCGCAGCTGCGTCGACGCGGCCGTGTCCGGGCCGAGCACGCGGAACAGCGCGATCGCGAAGGCGAGGCCGACGAGACCGCCGACGACGGACAGCACGGTCTGGCCGCTGGGACGGCGTCGGGCGGGCGCTCGGTCCCCGGAGGACGGGGGAGCGGTCATCGGGACTCCTGCGGGCACGCATGGTGTTGGGGTGACGGGGGACCAGGTCATGGTCCCAGGTCCGAGCCCAGGAGGCCTTGTGAAGGCGACCGCGGAGCAGCACCCGCTGCGTCTGATGTGCGTGCACGCGCACCCCGACGACGAGAGCAGCAAGGGCGCGGCCAGCATGGCGCGCTACGCCTCCGAGGGCGTCGACGTGCTCGTCGTCACGCTCACCGACGGCTCCCGCGGGTCGGTGCTCAACCCGGCCATGGACCGGCCGGAGGTGCAGGCGAACATCACCGAGGTCCGGGCGCAGGAGATGGACCGCGCCCGCGAGATCCTCGGCGTGCGCCAGGTGTTCCTCGGCTTCGTCGACTCCGGCCTGCCCGAGGGCGACCCCCTGCCGCCGCTGCCCGAGGGCTGCTTCGCGCTCGGGGACCTCGAGGAGCAGACCGAGGCGCTCGTGCGGGTCGTGCGCGAGCAGCGTCCCCACGTCATGACGACGTACGACGAGAACGGCGGCTACCCGCACCCTGACCACATCCGCTGCCACGAGGTCTCGGTGGCGGCCTTCGAGGCGGCGGGCGACCCGGAGCGGTTCCCGGGTGCCGGCGAGCCCTGGCAGCCGCTGAAGCTCTACTACAACCTCACGTTCCACAAGAGCCGGCTGGAGAAGCTCCACACCGCGATGCTCGCCTCGAAGATGGAGTCGCCGTACGCCGAGTGGCTCGTGAACTGGGAGGACAAGCCCGGCGACGCCGAGCGCCTCACCACCTCCGTGCCGTGCGCGGAGTTCTTCTCCGTCCGCGACGCCGCCCTCATCGCTCACGCGACCCAGGTCGACCCGACCGGCCGCTGGTTCGCCTGCCCGATCGAGATGCAGCAGGAGGCCTGGCCGTTCGAGGACTTCCAGCTGGCCCGGTCGCTCGTCGACACGACGACCCCGGAGGACGACCTGTTCGCCGGCGTCCGGGAGCGGGTGGCGTCGTGATGCTGTCCGCTGCCGGTCCGGTCCTGGCGAACACGCTCAAGAAGGGCGGCTCGGCCGGGTACCTGGCGCTGCTGCTCGTCGTCGTGATGTTCCTGGTCACGGTGCTGCTGATCCGCAACATGAGCGGCCGGCTCAAGCGGCTGCCCAAGGAGTTCCCGGAGACGCCGGCGAGCAAGGAGCCTCAGGACCCCGAGGTCTGAGCGACGGGGGCGGCGGCCCGTGCGGCGGTCGCCCCTACGGCCAGTGCGGCCAGCACGACCAGCAGCGCGTGCAGGACGCCGAGGCGCTCGGGCTCGGCGAGCAGGCCGATCAGGGGCGGTCCGGCGAGGAACGCGGTGTAGCCGATCGAGCTGACCACCGACACCCGCACGGCGGCGCTGTGGGGGTCGTCCGCCGCCGCGCTCATCCCGACGGGGAACCCGAGCGAGGCGCCGACGCCCCACAGCAGCGCCCCCACCAGGACGACGGGCAGGGCCGGCGCCGTCACCACGAGCACGACCCCTACGGCCGCGACGACGGCTGTCCCGCGCAGGACCGGCGTGCGCCCGTGGCGCGCGAGCAGCACCGTGCCGAGGGTCCGGGCCCCCGTCATCGCGACGACGAAGCAGGCGAAGCCGAGGGCGCCGACGGCCTCGCTCGTGCGGTGGCCGTCGACCAGCGCGACGGCGAGCCACTCGTTGGCCGTGCCCTCGGTGAAGGCGAAGCACAGCACAGTCAGGCCGAGCAGCAGCGTCCGCGGCTCCCGCCAGGCGTGCCGGGCGAGGACGGCCACGGGAGCGTCGGCGTCGTGCGGGACGGCGGGCAGGTAGAGCCGCACGCAGCAGGCGACGCCGGCGACGGCAACCAGCGCGGTCACGGCCAGCTGCAGCGCGACGTCGACCCCGACGGCGGCCGCGGCGGCACCGATGCCCGCTCCTGCGACCGTCCCGAGGCTGAACCCGGCGTGCAGCCGCGGCATGAGGTCGCGGCCGAGCCGGCGCTCGACGTCGGCGCCCTCGACGTTCATGGCGACGTCCCACACCCCGACGGCGAGGCCCACGCAGACCAGGCCGGCCGCGGTCAGCGGGACGGTCCTGGTGCCGACGCCGAGGGAGACCAGCAGCAGGCCGGTCCCGACCGTCGACGAGGCCAGCAGCACGGTGCGCGGTGGGCCGAGGCGGGCGACCAGCGGGCCGCTGCTGGGCAGGCCGAAGACGCTGCCGGCGGACAGGCACAGCAGCAGCAGGCCGAGCTGGGTGGTGCTGAGGCCGAGGGCGGCGCGGACCGCCGGGAGGCGCGAGACCCAGGAGGCGAACACCAGCCCGTTGAGCCCGAAGGTGACGGCGACCGCGACCCGTGCGCGCTCGAGCGCGTCGGTCGGGAGGGCGGTCGTCACTGGCGCCAGGCTAGCCGTCGGCCTGCCGGCCGCGCCCGCGCTTGACCTCCGACCGGAGCTTCTTGCCGGCCAGGCGGCGCTCCTTGCTGCCCCGGGTCGGCTTGGTCGGCCGTCGCGGCGGAGGCGGTGGCGCGAGCGCCTCGCGGAGCACCTGCGCCAGGCGCGACGTCGCGAGCTCGCGGTTCTGCAGCTGGCTGCGCTCGTCCTGCGCGACCACCGACAGGACACCGTCGACCAGGCGTCCGGCGAGCCGGCCGAGGGCCCGCTCGCGCTGGTGCTCGTCCAGCGACGGCGACCGCGCGACGTCGAACGACACCTCCGCCCGGCTGTCGGTCGTGTTCACCGACTGGCCGCCCGGACCGGACGAGCGCGAGAACCGCCACGACAGCTCGGACTCGGGCAGCGCGAGCCGCGAGGTGATCTGCAGCGGTCCGGGCACGCCGACCATGATGACCCCGTGATGCCACCGGGATTGCAGGCCGCTGTCGACGCGCTCCTCCCGGGGCTGCTCGTGGACGAGGGCGCCGACACCGTCACCTGGGTGCGCGCCGACGGCAGTCCCGCGGTGACCGGGCTGCACGACTACGCCGCCCTCTACGCCGTGCCCGGGCTGTACGAGGCGGTCTACCTGGGGCGCCTGCGCGGCCGGTCCCCGCAGCTGCTGGCCGACCTGCTCGCCGACGCCGTCCCGGAGCTGCCCGCATCGACCGTGCTCGACGTCGGCTGCGGGACCGGCGCCGTCGGGACCGCGCTGAGGGCCCACGGTGCGGGCCGCCTGGCCGGCGTCGACTCGAGCCCGCCGTCGCGGTCGCCGTCCCGCGCGACCGGCCCGGCACCTACGACGACGTGCGCGTGCTGGACCTGCTCGCGCTCACGCTCGACGACGACGCCTGGCTGGCGGCGCTGGCCCCCGACGTCGTCACCGTGGTGGCGGCCGTCGGGTTCGGGCACCTGCCGCTGGAGGCGTTCGAGGTGCTGACGGGGCTGCTCCGGCCCGGCGGCGTGCTCGCCCTGACGGTCGCCCGTGACCTGCGCACCGAGCCGTCGCTGGCCGGCTACGCGCGCCTGCTCGACGGACCGGACTACACGCCCGCGGCGTCCCGCGACGGTGTGCACCGCGTCACAGCCGACGGTCGGGAGCTGCTCGTGACGGCGCTGGTGCTCCGCCGCCGATAGGTTGCCGGGAACAGCGGGCGCCGCTCTCGTGCTGCGCCTGCTGACACCCCTGTCCTGCGACTACCCCGTGCAGCAGCAGCGGAGCGCACCCGCGCCCGCCGCGCACGTCGGCCCGGTCGCAACCCCGAGCACCCGCCGGGGCAGTGACGACCAGCAGCAGAGGAACACCCTGTGACCACCCCGAACCGCCTGCGTCGCCGTGCCAGCCGACCGGCCGGCGCCGACGTCGCTCCCGCCGCTCCGGTGACCGCGAGCGCCACCGCGGCTCCTGCCGCAGCCGCTCCTGCTGCGCCGGCCGTCGCTGTGGCTCCGGCCGCC
>JAOPWW010000170.1 GCA_025965495.1 Frankiales bacterium | reverse complement strand
GTGACCGAAGTACGGGGTGTCCCCCTAGTCCCGACGGCCACTCCCGAGTGGTCCACCCGGACCAGCGCCTCTCGACGGCCGCGGTCCGGGACGAGGAGCCCCAGTCATGGTCGCCAGCCGCCTCCCGCGCCTCGCCGTCTGCACGGTCGCCGCCCTCGCGGTCGTCCTGCCCACCGCCGTCGGCTCGGCCTCCGCCGCCGGCACCCCCACCGCTGCCCGCATCTCGGCCGCAGCCAAGCCGGTGAAGGACGCCTCGGGACGCACCTGGGCGGTCGGCCGCGGCTTCGTCGGCGGCCGCCGCACGGCGATCGCGGCCCCCGTCGCCCGCACCCACAGCGACCGGCTCTACCAGGCACAGCGCGCCGGGGTCGCCGGCTTCTCGCAGCCCCTGCAGCGCGGCACCTACGACGTGACCCTCCACCTGGCCGACGGCACCTCGACGCGCCCGGGCCAGCGCGTGTTCGACGTCGTCGCGGAGGGGCGCGTCGTCGCGAGCGGCGTGGACATCGTCCGCACGGTCGGCCGCGACGCCGCGTACGCCCTCACGGTGCGGGTCCCGGTCGCCGACGGCCGCCTCGACCTCGCCTTCCGGCGCCGGGTGGGGGAGCCGACCGTGGCTGCCGTCTCCGCCGTCCGCCGCAGCGCCTCCGTCGCCCGCCCGGCCGCCCCGACCAAGCAGGCGCCCAAGCCGGTCAAGGCGCCGACCACGACGCCCACCGTCCTCCCGACCACCGCCCCCACGGCCAGCACCACCACCAGCCCCACTGCAGCGCCGACCACGGCGGCGACCGTCGCCCCGACGAGCCCCGCGACGGCCGCCCCGACCGTCACCCCGACGGACGTGGCCCCTGTCGTCGGCCCGCCCACCACCGTCAGCCCGACCCCCTCCGACACCGGTGCCCCGACGACCGCCCCCGCGGCTCCGGCCACCACCGCCCCGACCGCCTCCTCGGCGCTGGCGCCCGCTCCCGCCTGGAAGTCCGGCGCCTCCGGCGACGGCCTCACCGACGGCACCTTCGCCGCCTGGCGCGGCACGCCCGTCGGCATCGTCGGGACCTACGCCGACAACGACCAGGGCCAGATCGAGCTGTGGTCCCTCAAGCCCGGCCAGGCCTACTCGAGCGCGAACTGGAAGGGCGACGTCGACCTCGCCGTCGGCGCGATCGGCTGGGACGAGAGCTGGGCGCAGGCCGCGACGGGCGCGTACGACGCCCGCTGGCGCCAGAGCCTGGAGAACCTCAAGGGCCTGTGGACCGGCCGCGAGGGCACCCTCTACCTGCGCTTCGCGCACGAGATGAACGGCAGCTGGTACGCCTGGAACGTCACCAGCGCGAACAAGGACGCGTTCATCGCCTCCTGGAAGCGCTACCGCGCCCTGCAGCAGGAGATCCTCCCGCAGGCCAAGCTCGTGTTCAGCGTCAACCGCGACTCGCCCAGCAACATGATCGACTGGCGCCAGACCTTCCCGGGCAAGCAGTACGTCGACGTCCTCGCGGTCGACTACTACAACATCTGGCCGGCCGTGCACACCGAGGCGGAGTGGGACGCCGAGCTCTGGGCCAAGGACCAGTTCGGCGGCCCGAAGGGCCTGCTGGCCCACCAGGCGTTCGCCAAGAGCGTCGGCCTGCCGTTCGCGGTCAGCGAGTGGGGCAACAACGTCACCGAGTGGGGCGAGTCGCCGCTGTTCGTCAAGAAGATGCACGACTTCTTCGCCGCCAACGCCGGCAGCGGCCCGGGCCAGGTGCTCTACGACCTGTACTTCAACCCCAAGGGCGCCGAGGACGGCAAGTGGGCCCTGTGGCCCGAGACCAAGCAGCAGGCCACCGCCGACGCCTACCGGGACGCCTTCTAGCGGGACGTCCTCGACACGGCCCGGACACCTGCTCGGGCTACCGTCGAGCGGGTGAGCCTGTCCCTCGAGAGCCCCGACCGGGCGCTCACGCCCGACCCGCCCGACCGCCGCCGGCGTCGGCTGCTGGCCCTGCTCGTGGCCGCAGCCGTCCTGGCGGCGGCGGTGGTCACGGTCCTCGCGCTGCGCCCCCCGACCTGGGCCTCGGGCGTGTCGGGCGGCACGACCGACGCGGGCTTCGCCGCCTGGCGGGGGAGCGACCTCGACGTCGCCGGCACCTACATCGACGACGACAAGAGCCAGCTCGGGGTCTGGCCGCTGCTGCCCGGCGGCGACTACGACCGCTGGACCGGCGACCTCGACCTCGCTGTCGGCGCGATCGGCTGGGACGAGAGCTGGGACGCCGCGGCGCAGGGCGCCTACGACGACCGCTGGCGGGCCAGCCTCCAGAAGATCGAGAAGCTGTGGGACCGGCGCGACCGGGGGCAGCTCTACCTGCGGTTCGCGCACGAGATGAACGGCACCTGGTACCCCTGGAACGTCACGCCGGAGAAGACCGCCGCCTTCAAGACCGCCTGGAAGCGCTACCGCGCGCTGCAGCAGGAGGTGGTGCCTGAGGCGAAGCTCGTGTTCAGCGTCAACCGCGAGACCCTCAGCGGCATCGACTGGCGCACGGCGTTCCCCGGCCGCAGCCAGGTCGACGTCGTGAGCGTCGACTACTACGACCAGGACCCGCACGTGACGACGGCGGCGCAGTGGACGGCCGAGGCGCACGCCACCGACCGGTGGGGCGGGCCGAAGGGGCTGCTGGCCCACCAGGCGTTCGCGAAGAGCGTGGGGCTGCCGTTCGCCGTCAGCGAGTGGGGCAACGACGCGACGCTGGGGGAGGCCCCGCTGTTCGTCACCCGGATGCACCGTTTCTTCGCGCGCAACGCCGGGGACGGACCGGGGGAGCTGCTCTACGAGGTGTACTTCAACCCGAAGGGCGCCGACGGCGGCAAGTGGGCACTGTGGCCGGAGACACGGCAGCCCGCGACCGCGCGGGCCTACCGCGCGGCCTTCTGACCGCCGAGGGCCGCTAGCGTCGCGAGCACGGCTCTGCGCCACCCCGACGAGGAGACCGATGCTCAGCGAGACCGCCCGCGGCCACGACGTCGCGGACCCGCCGGCCCTCGACGCTCCCGTCACGGGCGGGGCAGCGGGACGCGCGGTATGGACGACCGCGGACCAGGTCGTCTCCAGCCTCGCCAGCGCCGCCCTGAGCATCGTCCTGGCCCGCACCGTGTCGGCCGCCCAGTTCGGCACGTTCGCCCTGGCGTTCAGCGTCTACACCTTCGCCGTCGGGGTCGCCCAGGCCGTCGGCGGCCAGGTCCTGGTCATCCGCTACACCGACGCCCCGCCCAAGGAGCGCCGGGTCGCGGTCGGGCTCGCCGCCGGCAACGCCGTCCGGGTCGGTGCGCTCGCCGCCCTCGTGCTGCTGGCCGCGCTGCCGCTGGTGCGCCTGCCGAGCGAGCGGGTCGTGCTCGCCGTGGCCGTCCTGCTGCCGGCCCTGCTGCTGCAGGACGCCTGGCGCACCGTGCTCATCTCCGCCGGCACGCCCCGCTCGGCGTTCCTCAACGACCTGCTCTGGACCGTCCTGCAGCTCGTCGCGATCGGCCTGCTCCTCGCCCGGGGGGAGCACCAGGCGCTCTGGTACGTCCTGGCGTGGGGTGGCAGCGCCGTCGTCGCCGCGGCCCTCGGCGTGCGGCAGGCCCGGGTCGCGCCCCGGCTGCGGGGCGGCGTCCGGTGGGCCCGGGAGCACAGGCAGGTCACGGGCTACCTGCTGGCCCAGTGGGTCGCCGTGCTCGGGGCGATCCAGATCGCGTTCGTCGTGCTCGCGGCGCTCGGCGGGGTGCAGGACGTCGGGTCGCTGCGCGCGGCCCAGACGCTGCTCGGACCGCTGAACATCCTCGGCATGGCCGCGACCTCCTTCGCCGTCCCGGAGCTCGTCCGGGCCCGGCCCGGCCGCCGGGGGCTCGTGCTCACGGCCGCCGCGGTCTCCGCGCTCATGGTCGTCGCCGTCGCCGCCTGGGGCGCGGTCCTGCTGCTGCTGCCCGCCAGCGCCGGCCGTCAGCTGCTCGGCGACACCTGGGACAGCGCTCGCGTCGCCCTGCCCGGCATGGTGCTGTTCACCTGCGCCGTCGGCATCACCACGGGCCCGTCGGTGCTGTTCCGCGCCCTGGACCGCAGCAACTACACCTTCTTCACCAGTGCCGCCCTCGGCCCGCTCATCCTGGTGCTGTCGGTGGTCGGGCAGGCCGTCGGCGGCGTCCGGGGCGCGGCCTACGGGTTCGCGCTGGCGGCCGCCCTCGTCGTCGTCCCGTTCTTCGTGCTCGCCGGTCGGGCCGTCCGGGCCGCCGATCTGCCCGCGCAGGGAGCCTGACGGGTGACCGCCCCCACGCTGGCCGGCGTCGTGCTCAACCACGACTACGGCCCCTTCCTGCCGGACGCGGTCGAGAGCCTGCTGCGCCAGGACCCGCCGCTGGACGAGGTCGTCGTCGTCGACGACGGCTCCACCGACGGCTCGCTCGAGGCGCTGGCGCCCTACCGGGAGCGGGTCGTCGTCGTCGCCAAGGCCAACGGCGGGCAGTGGAGCGCCTGCCGCGCCGCCCTGGACCTGCTGGCCAGCGACTACGTCTACTTCCTCGACGCCGACGACGTCGCGGGCGCGTCCCTGTCCGCCGAGGTCCGCCCGGTCCTGGCCACGCGGCCGGTCAAGGTGCAGTTCCCGCTGCAGGCGGTCGACGGCGCGCTGCGCTCCCTCGGCTCGGTCTTCCCGACCTTCCCCGCCGGCTACGACGCCGCGCGCATGCGTGCCGACAACGCCCACGACGGCTTCTACGTCTGCCCCCCGACGTCGGGCAACGTCTTCCGGGTCGACGCCCTGCGCGCGCTGGACCTCGACGCCGTCGACGACCGGGAGTTCGTCGACGGTGCCCCGACGCTGGTCATGCCCTACCTCGGGGAGGTCGTCTCGCTGCAGCAGCCGCTGGCGCTCTACCGGGTGCACGGCCGCAACCACAGCCTGCGGGCCGACGGCCTGGCCGACCTGCTGCGCCGCGAGTGCGCCCGGTTCGCCCGCCGCTGGGTGCAGGCCCGGGCCCTCGCCCCCCTGCCGGAGGACCCCGACCGTGGGCCCGCCCCCACCTACCTGGTCGAGCGCCGCCTCATGCTCGCCGCGCTGGGGGAGCGGGGCCTGGTCGCGCCCCTGGTCGCCCGCTACCTCGCCCGGCTCGCCCGCGGCTCCGCCCCGCCGCTGCACCGGGCGGTGGTCGCCGTCTGGGCGCTCCAGCAGCTCCTGCCCGTCCACCCCGCGCGGCGCCGGCGCGACCACACCCGCCGCTCGGCCG